>NZ_JASOLS010000006.1:0-155027 GCF_030215295.1 Corynebacterium sp. UMB6689
GATGGCGAGGAGACTCCGGATGCTGATTCGGAGAATCCGAATGACATTGCTGAGCACAAGGACATCAACGATAAGGATCAGACTGTGACCTCTGATGAGGGTGATGAGTCTGGTGAGCCGAAGATTTCGACGAATGCTGACTTTGAGGGTGGCCTGCGTGAGGTTGTTGCTGGTGCCAAGATTGTTGACCAGGTTTCCTATGAGGGTCTGGTTCCGGGTAAGGAGTACTTCCTGGATGCGCAGCTGATTTCGAAGGCTGATGGCAAGACTGTTCTTGGTGAGACCATTGGTCATAAGTTTGTGCCGACTGCGCCGAATGGTGTTGAGGCTGTGACCATTACCGTTAATGATGATGTGACTAAGCCGGTTAAGGCTGCGGTTGCCTTTGAGACTCTGACTTCTAAGGAAGTTAATTCCAAGGGTGAGGAGACTCCGGGCAATGAGACGCCGAACGAGATTGGTGAGCACAAGGACATCAACGACGAGGACCAGACTGTCACTTCGGAGAACCCGTCCGATACCCCGGATGAGGACGAGGAGAACGGCGGTGGCAAGGGCTCCTCGAAGAAGGACCTGCCCTGGTGGCTGCTGCTCATCCCGGGTCTGGGCCTGATCAAGATCATCGTTGATGGCTTCGACGGTGGCAACGGTGGCCACGATGGTGGCAATGGCGGCCACGACGGCGGTAACGGTGGCCACGACGGTGGCAACCACAACGACGTCACCGAGGACGGCGGCCGTGGCAACAACCACGGTGAGTCGACCGAGGAGAATGGTGGCAACACCGGCCGCGACGACCGCGAGGTCACTGTGCTGGATGCAACTCCGCCGGAGGACGCTGGCCAGCCGCTGCCGTCCAACTCCAAGCGCGTGGAGATCAAGCACGTACCGTCCGGTGCGACCGAGCTTGACCCAGGCATGAAGGACTTCATTCAGTAGTCCACACTGCAACACCATCCCGGCCCTCACCGCCCGGGAGTGGTAGGGGCAGAGAATGATTAAGACTATCCCCTCCAGGGCGTAAAACGCTGGAGGGGATTAGTCGTCTGATTTTTAATCTATGGTTTAAAAAGAAGAACTATAGCTAGCATTTTTAGAGCTAAGACACTTTTAGAACTTAAGCATTAGAACCCAACCGCTAGAACTTTAGAAGCTAGGAGCAGAGATTATGGCTGAGGAAGGCCAGCAGAACGATTTTCCGGAGTACCCCACCGATTCCACAGGGGAGACTGCTGGGGCGAAACACCGAGCCGGGGATGCACAACCGGTAGGCGGAGAAAAGAAGAGCAACAAGAAGCTGCTCATCGGAATTGCCGCGCTCATCGCGATCATCTTGGTTGTCGTGCAGCTGGTCATCTATGCAGGCCGCAATGGCGATGATTCCGCGGATGATAATGCCAGTGGTGGCGAGGCGGAGACATCGCAAAGCACTGAGGAGGCCGCACCGACGACCAACAATGATCCTTTCGTGGATGACTCCGGTGAGCAGAACCATGAGGTGGAACCGGCACCGGGTGAATTCCGTGGCTTTGGCGCCATGTCCTTGGGCATCAACGAGGAGTTCGCGGCCATCGATCCGATTCAGGTCACCGATACCGGTATGCTGATCCCGCCGCGCGATGTGCAGCGCTTGGGCTGGTACTCCGCATCCGCTGTCCCGGGCGAGGCTGGCCCGGTTGGCTCCAGCGTTATTACCGGCCACATCAACTACCAAGGGCAGGGAACGGGCTTTGCAGAGAAGTTCACCACCCTGGAGCAGGGCCAAGAATTCACCGTCTTCATCGATGGTGAGGAGCGCCGTTTCCGCGTGACCGAAGCACCGTACCGTCTGCAGAAGGGCGCGGGCTTCCCGGACGTGGTCAATGACACGGAGGGGGAGAACCGTCTGGTCCTCATTACCTGCGGTGGCAAGTTTGTTGGTGGCCAGCTCGGCTACGAGGACAACATCATCACCGTGGCAGAGCCGGTAGCACCTGTTGAAGGTGGCGCTGAGGCGCCGGCGGCTTAGGCGGAGGACTCCTCCAGGCGTGCGATGTGCAGCGTCAGGTAGGAGACTTCATCGGGGGTTAGAGCGCTGTCGAGGCGCAGCTCAATCAGGTTAGCTACCATCTGGGCGGTCTCGACGGCGTCGGGGTAGCGGGCGGAGATGGCGGTGGCGACTTGGCGGTCGTCGGAGTCGAGCTGTTGGTGCTCCGCCATGCGTACGAAGAGGTAGCGCAGGTGCGTGATGAAGCGGGCGACGGAGATGTCCTCGCTGTTGAGCTCCGTGTCGTTGTGTGAGCCGATAACGGCCAGGATCTGTTGGATGAGGCCCGTCATGCGGTAAGTGCCGGAGAGATCCCCGACCGTGAAGCCGGCGTTGACCAGGTGCAGCGTGATGGCCACGGCCTCGTCAGGGGCTAGTGGCTTGTGCAGTCCACTGTTGATGGCGGCGAGCAGTTTCTGCGCGAGGGCAAAGTCATCGGCGTAGAGGTGGCGTACCTCAGCTTCCAAGGGATAAGCCACAGGCTTGCCCCGGCTGACCGCACCATGGATGTGATCCGCAATCGCTACGACGAGCGTGAGTTTGCTGCGCAGAGCCTCAGACATGTCCACGGAGTGCATGGCGTCGATGACCAGCTGCACGTATTCGCCGGGGATACCGGCAATCATGGCGGCGAGGTGGTCCGGGTCGCGGCCGGTATCCGGGACGAAGACTTTCACCACCTTGGCCGGGTCAACCTCAGTGCCAGGCTTTGCCTGGAAGCCAATGCCGCGGCCGGTGACAATGACGTCCTCCGCGCCGCGCCGTGCGAGAACGACGTTATTATTGAATACTCGCAGCAGTTGCACAAGGCACCTTTCTGGTTGAGGTTAACTTGTTAAGGCTAGCCGGATGAGGCTAGACGGTTGAGGCCCAAAACGACTAAAGCCGGCCACGATGGTGATTACATCGAGCCAGCTTAGTCAGGGTTCGTCAAAGGCGTGCTAAAGGTTCCCTAGTGGGTCCTTTAGCGGGTCGTGGTGATGACCGTATCGCCAGCGGAGGCATGGTTGAGGCCAGCCGGGGTGACGGCAGACAGTGCCTTGGTGTTGGTCACGGCCAGGACAATGGTGGTGTCGTAGCCGGCTTCGGTGACCTTGGCAAAGTCAACGGTGGCAAGCAGCTCGCCCTGCTTGACGGTGTCCCCCTTCTTGACGGCCGGGGCGAAACCTTCGCCCTTCATCTTGACGGTGTTGATGCCGATGTGGACCAGGACCTCCACGCCGTCCTCGGTCTTGATGCCGTAGGCGTGGCCGGACTTCATGGCGCTGACGATCGTTCCGCTCACCGGGGAGTAAACGTCGTTGCCCTCAGGGACGATGCCCACGCCATCGCCGAGCGTTCCAGCAGAGAAGACCGGGTCATCGATCTCAGCCATCGGGACAACCTTGCCGGCAGCCGGGGAAGCAATGTCGGTGGTGGTGCCAGCGGCGGGCTCAGCAGCCTTGGCCGGGGCGTCTGCCTTGGTAGCGGTTGCGGTGGCAGCGCCAGCACCGGCGCCGGCAGCAGAGGTGCCTGCGGTTGCGGGGGCGTCGGCAAGCGCGGCGTTGTCAGCGTTGTCGGCGTTGTCGAGCTCGGCCTTCTCGGCTGCCTCGCGGGCGGCCTTGGCCTCAGCGCGCTCTTCCGGGGTGCGGTAGTCGGTGAAGAGGATGAGCAGGAAGGCCACGAAGAAGGCCACAGCAATGGAGATGGCGTACTTGGCCATCGGGGTGAAGACCGGGATGGTCAAAAGGGAGGTGAAGACGAAGGCATCGGTAGTAATGCCGTTCGTGCCCAGGGTCAGCAGAGCCACGGTCAGACCACCAGCGAAGCAGCCCACCAGCATGCGCGGGTAAATCCTCTTGTAGCGCAGGTGGATACCGTAGAGGGAAGGCTCAGACACACCACCGAGCAGGCCGGCCAGGAGGGCAGAGCCAGAGGTCTGGCGCATCACGTTGTCGTGGTCACGGATGGACAGAGCCAGCACACCAGCGGTAGCACCGAAGCAGGCGAAGTTCCATGCGCCCATCGGGCCCTGGATGAAGTCATAGCCCAAAGTCTGGATGTTGACCAGCATGAGGGCGTTAAGCGGCCAGTGCAGGCCCAGCGGAACCAGGAAGGGGTAGAGCATCGGGATGGCCAGAGCGAAGACGAACGGAGCGTTGTCATTCATCCAGGACAGGCCGGCGCCAATGCCGTTACCGGCCCACACGCCGAAGGGGCCAATGAGGAAGGCCGTCAGCGGGATGAGGACGATCATGGTGAGGAAGGGAACGAAGACCATGTGCACCGCGGACGGGATGATCTTTTGGAAGCCCTTGTAGAAGAGGGCGGCGACAGCAGCCATGATGAGCGGGACGAAGACGTTTCCGCCGTAGTCCTGCAGCTGCATGGTCATGCCGAAGATCTCAATGGAGCACTGCTCCGCACCGAGGGTGTCGTTGGTAACACACTGGACCGCGGGGTTCTCCGAGAGATCGAGGAACTCCGGGGTGAATAGCGCGAGCATGACCGCCGCGGGAACCCAGGGGTCGATGCGCAGCTTCTTACCAGCGTTATAGGCCACCATCACCGGCAGGAAGAAGAAGACGGAACGCCACATGGCATCCACGAAGAACCAGGAGGCCGGCTTGTCCGGGGAGCGGAAGTCCACGACGCCGAAAGCATCCAGCACCGAGGCGAAGGCGATGACCAGGGAAGCACCCAGCAGCACGCCCAGGATGGGGCGGAAGGAATCCGAGAGATACTCGAAGAAGGTAT
Source organism: Corynebacterium sp. UMB6689 (assembly GCF_030215295.1). Lineage (NCBI taxonomy): Bacteria > Bacillati > Actinomycetota > Actinomycetes > Mycobacteriales > Corynebacteriaceae > Corynebacterium > Corynebacterium sp. UMB6689. Next base: position 4,763 of record NZ_JASOLS010000006.1, read on the forward strand.
CCATCCACGGCAGCTTGCCCTTGGACTTGGCGCGGGCCGCGGCCTTGACATCGTCGTTGGATTGGCCGGCGGAGGCGCCGGCGTTCTTCATCTGTGGGAGAGCGTTGATCTCGTCATAGACCGTGGCCACGTCACCGCCGATGACCACCTGGTAGTTGCGGCCACCCTGGGGCACAGCGCCCATTACCTTGGGGATAGATTCGAGTGCTTCCTTATCGGCTTTGGAGGCATCAGCCAGCTCAAAGCGCAGGCGCGTAGCGCAGTGCGTGAAAGAGGTGATGTTCTCCGCTCCGCCGATGCCATCCAAGATGGCCTCGGCTGCCGAGCGAGTCTCTGTCGACATGAGAATCCTTTCGAGAGTAGGCAGGCACTGTGGCTAAAAACCAAGAAAGACCTAGGCCACAATGGTTCATAGCGAACCATCCCCACACGGCTAAGAGTGGGGAGCCTAGGTCTTGCCCGAAGTAACAATCCTGGTTAGGAGCCTACTCCGGGGGTTTAATGGAGACAAGTTTCTGTGGGATAACGCACTTTGTCTTCGGGTGGGGCGCCAGTGGCCTGGGGAGTTGCTGAGGGAAGGCGATGGATTGGCGGCGAGAAGAGGTGCGTTGCCGTACTGTGAAAGTGTCGTAGTGTCACTGTGTGCCCCACTATGTGAGCCCGGGTACACGCTTTCTAAGCAGAGAAAGGTTTCTCATGACCGCCAAGTCCTCACGGAATTCCGCCTTTATCAGCGTCATTGGGCGCGGCTTCGACGGTTTGGACGTTGCTGCTGTGGCTCAGGAACTAGGGGCCACCTTCGCCCAGGTAGATGACTTGGGAACCACGCTCAGCGAAGTCCTGGAGAATGCCCCTGCGGGCAACCTGGTCCTCCAGGGCACCGGCGTTATGGACTTTGATGCCAAGGCCGCCGCCGCCCTAGGTCTGCCCTTCGTGTTGATTTCCGCTGCACCCGCACGCGCCGCGGAGTTGGCGCTGAACCACGCGCGTTCGGTGGGTGCCACGGTGGTGGGCGCGTTGACCGACGTCTCCTCGGTTCCTGGTGCGATTTCCTCCCTGGAGGAGATCGAACCTTATATGAGCGCTGAGCTTTTCCAGAAGCAGCTTTTGGATCAGGCCCGCGAGATTGGCGCGCACATCGTGCTGCCGGAAGGTGAGGATGACCGCATCCTTCAGGCCGCGGGTGAGCTCATCAAGGGCAAGGTGGCGAAGCTGACGATTCTGGGTGACGGGGACGTCGAAAAGCGCGCCCAGGAACTCGGGATTGACTTGTCCAGTGTGGACATCATCAACCACCTGGAATCCCCGCTGGCAGAAGAATTTGCGGCGGACTTCGCGGAGCTGCGCAAGAAGAAGGGCGTGACGCTGGAGCAAGCGCGCGAGACCATGAAAGACGTGTCCTACTTCGCCACGATGATGGTACACAAGGGCTTGGCCGATGGAATGGTCTCCGGCGCAGCGCACACCACGGCGCACACCATTAAGCCTTCCTTCCAGATCATTAAGACCAAGCCGGAGGCCTCCGTGGTCTCCTCCATCTTCCTCATGGTGATGCCGGGGCGCTTGTGGGCCTTCGGTGACTGCGCGGTGAACCCGAACCCGACTCCGGAGCAGCTCGGCGAGATCGCCATCGTGTCCGCCCAGACCGCAGCACAGTTCGGCCTGGACCCGCGCGTGGCGCTGCTGTCCTACTCCACGGGAACCTCGGGCGCTGGCCCGGACGTGGAGAAGGTGGCGCAGGCCGTCGAGGTGGCTCGCGGCATCGATTCCTCCGTGGCGGTGGATGGACCGCTGCAGTTCGACGCTGCCTGCGACCCCGGCGTGGCCGCCAAGAAGGCTCCGGAATCCGAGGTTGCGGGTAAGGCCACGGTCTTCGTCTTCCCGGACCTGGAGGCCGGCAATATCGGTTATAAGACGGCGCAGCGCACCGGTGGTGCGTTGGCGGTAGGCCCGATTCTGCAGGGCTTGAACAAGCCGGTCAATGACCTCTCGCGCGGCGCAACCGTTCCGGACATCATCAACACGGTGGCTATCACCGCTATTCAGGCAGGGGTGAAGTAGATGGCGTACGTACTCGTTCTCAACTCGGGTTCCTCCTCGGTCAAGTTCCAGCTGGTGGACCCGGAAAGCTCGGCCACGGATACCCCGCTGGTCTCCGGCTTGGTGGAGCAGGTCGGTGAGCCGCAGGGCGCGGTGACCGTCAAGACGGGCGGTGAGGAATTCAAGGAAGAACTGGAGATCCCCACCCACTCCTTCGGCTTGGACCGCGCGTTTAGCATCATGCACGAGCACGGCGTGGGTCCGACGGATGTCGAGGTCATTGCCGTGGGGCACCGCGTGGTGCACGGCGGGCGCCTGTTCAGCGAGCCGCAGCTCATCGTGGACCAGATCGAGTCCATGATCGAGGACCTCATCCCGCTCGCACCGCTGCACAACCCGGCGAACCTGGACGGTATCCGCGTGGCGCGTAAGCTGCTGCCGGAGATCCCGCACGTGGCGGTCTTCGATACGGCCTTCTTCAACCACATGCCGCCGGCGGCAGCACTGTATGCCATCAACAACGACGTGGCCTCGCAGTATGACATCCGCCGCTATGGTTTCCACGGAACCTCCCACGAGTTCGTTTCGCAGCAGGTGCCGAAGTTGCTGGACCGCGACCCGGGCCACGTTCACCAGATCACGCTGCACTTGGGCAACGGTGCCTCGGCGGCGGCGATTCGCAACGGCCGCCCGATTGATACCTCGATGGGCCTGACCCCGCTGGCGGGTCTGGCCATGGGCACGCGCTCGGGCGATATTGACCCGGGTATTATCTTCCACCTCTCGCGTGAGGCAGGCATGTCGATCGATGAGATCGATAACCTTTTGAATAAGCGCTCCGGTGTGAAGGGCATTGCGGGTGTCAACGACTTCCGCGTGCTGCGCGAGCGCATCAACAACGAGGACCAGGATGCCTGGCTGGCCTATAACATCTACATCCACCAGCTGCGCCGCTTCATCGGCGCGTACATGATTGCGCTGGGCCGCGTGGACGCGATTACGTTTACCGCCGGCGTGGGTGAGAACGATACTGAGGTCCGCCAGGATTCGCTGTACAACCTGGACATGTACGGCATTGACTTCGACAAGGAAGCCAACCTCGTGCGCTCGAAGGAGCCGCGCATGATTTCGACTGCTGATTCCCAGGTCAAGGTCTTCGTGGTGCCGACCAACGAGGAGCTGGCTATCGCGCAGAAGTCCGCGGGCATTGCGGCCATGGCCCGGGAGGCGGGCCTGTACTAAGTCGAGCGTTGGCTATGCCGACGGCTGGTCGGCGGCTAGAACATCGTGACCGGTCGGACCTTGTTGGCCAGGTCCACCAGCGCGTAGCGGTGGCGGGCGAACGGTGCCTGGCGGGCCAGTGCCCGCAGGGTATCCGCCAGGCCATAGCGCAGGCCGCGCTGGGTAAAGGGGAACTCGAAGAGATCGTTGGGGGAGGCCGCGGCGTCGAGGTCTGATTCACGCAGGAAGGTCAGCCCGGCGGAGATGACCGCAATCTTGATCTGCAAAAAGCGCGGCTCGTTCTGCGGAATCTCCTCCAAGCGGCGGGCGGCGCGCCGGATGCGGGACTCGGAAAGGTCGTGCACGATGAGCTGCAGAACCGTGGTCAAGCGGGCCATGCGGTGGTGGCGTGACGCATTGGGGACCTTATCTAAGGTGGCCACGGCGAGTTCAACCTGGTGCTCGGCGCGCAGCTGGCGGGCCAAGCCGAAGGCGGAGGAGACCGTCGTCGGGTTCGTGGCCCACACGATGCCGTAGAGACGCAGCGAATTGAAACGCAGGTGGGCCGGATCATCGGTGATGTGGTCCCAGATGCCCGGCTGGTCCTCAAAAGCATCATTGGGCAAATCCGCCAGCGAGGTGGTCAGGTTGGCGCAGGCGCGGGCAACGGCAGCGTCGATAAGCGCGGCTTCCGAAAAACCCAGCTGCTGCAGGATGAGCTCGTTGACCGCGCCGATGGCCAGCTTCGGTGCGGCCTCACCGGGCAGGACGTCGAGGACGTGCGCGAAGTGGGCCTGGGCCTCACGGTATTTGTCCAAGAGCAGTTCGGTCACGCCCGAGTACCAGTGGAAGCGCCAGTCCTTGCCCAAGCGCTCCTCGATGGAGGTCAACCACTCGCGGGCCTGGCCGATATAGCCCAGGTCAATCATGGCGCGCACCACGCCGAGGGGAATCTCGGCGGATTCTTCGTACTCCGGGGCCTGCATGGCCTGGCGCAGGGTTTCTAGCGCTTCCTGCGGCTCGGTATAGGAGGAACCCTGCAGCAGCGGGGCTCCGATGTCAGAGCGGACAACCAGCGGGATGGGCAGCGCGGAGACCACCTCGGGGGCGGTGATGCGGACGGTGCGGTCGATGCCATCGATGAGCTGGTCGGTGCGGAAGACCAGGTGCTTCGTGCCGAAGGTCGTACGCTGCGGGGAGAAGACGGAGTGCTGGGCCGGGTGCTGGATGCCATCACGGAGCGCGATGACCTCGCGCAGGACGCCGAAGAGCTGGTCGCGCAGCTCGGAGACCGACGCGAAGCGCTGCTCCGGGTCAGGGTCAGTCGCGCGCAAGAGCAGGCGGTAGAAGGAGAGGTAGCGGCGCAGCAGCGGCTCCTCCGTGGGGGAGGGGAGACCGGGCTTATAGACGCCATCCTCCACCGGCAGTTTCAACGTCAGGCAGGCCAGGGTGCGGCCGATGGTATAAATATCGCTGGCCACCGAGGGGCCCTGGGTGGAGATCTCCGGCGCCTGAAAACCCTGTGTTCCGTAGATATGCCCGAAGGCACCGATGCCGGAGACCGCGCCCAGATCGATGAGTTTGACCTGGTCCTCGGTGACGATGATGTTGGAGGGCTTTAAGTCGTTGTAGACCACGCCGCGGGCGTGCAGGTAATCCAGGGCGGGCAGGATTTCCAAGATATAGGCAATGGCCGTATCGACCGGGAAGCGGTCATTGGCCTGGTCGTTGCGGCGCTGCTTCAGCGAAGGTCCGCCGACGTATTCCATGACGATGAAGCCGCCGGGCACGCGGGGATCATCGATGAAGTTGAAAATCTTGACGATATTCGGGTGCGTGATATCCGCGAGGAACTCACGCTCCGCCTCCGCAGTCGCCGTTTCCTCGGCGGAGTTGGTGGATTGCATGCCCTTGAGCACCACGATGCGCCCGGAGACGAAATGGTCATTGGCCAGGTAGATCCAGCCCAGCCCGCCATGCGCCAGCACGCCGAGGATTTCGTATTGGCCCGCCACCATGTCACCCGGCTTAAGCTGCGGCGGGGCGGCGCGGGGCGCATCCTGCGGATCGATGAGTGCTTGAGTGGGATCATCCGGGACGACGAAGGGCAAGGTGGCCATGCCATCGGCCACTTCGCGGTCGGTGCGCTTGGTGCTGCGGCGCTGGCGGAAGGTATCGAGCGCGCGGCGGCGGGAGGCCTGCGAAGGGTCCTCTGCTTTGCGACGATCTCGCAGCTGCCCCAGCTCCTCGATCAGTGCCGCGATATTGTCTGAATCGACGTATTCGCCATCGCCAGGCTTGTTCGTCGCGCTGCCGTGCGCGCCGGGCTGACCGGCGGGGGAGAGGACGGCGCCAGTGGCGGCGGGGTCATCCTCATCGAAGTCATCGGCGAAGGGATCGAAAGGTACCGCCGCGGTGCGGTCGGAGGCTTCCGTGTTGTCGGCGCCGGAGGCTGCTGTTCTCGGATCGCCTGGTTTCGCAGGCGAGGTGCCGAGAAGGTGATCCTCCGAATAATCGTCATCGTCATCCGCGAAAGGATCGAAGCGGACGGCTTGCGTGGCGTCGGCAGGACCTTCGGGCTCCGCGGTCTCGTGCTCTTCGGGCGTGAGGTGATCGAGCTCATCCTCGCTGAAGCGGTGCGACATTAGTGTCCCTCCTTCTTCTCGCCGGGTGGGTTGCTGGTTGGGGAACTCGGCTGGGATTCCGTCGCGGGTGGGGTCTCATCGAGGTACTTAGGTGCCGGGAGCACCGGCTGTTCCATATAATCCCCCAGCCACGTTGTGAAGAGCCTCTGCCAGGTCCCGTCCTTGCGAATGCGCTCCAGCGTGGAGTTCACCTGACGGATAAGCGGGCGCGAATCATACGAGCCATCGGGCTTGCGCACGGCCACGCCATAGCTTTGGCTTTCGAGGGGACCACCGACAATCTCGGTGTAGCGATCCTGGGCCAGCATGCCGGAGAGCAGCGCATCATCTACCACGATGCCATCCGCTTGCCCCAGTTGCAGGGCCATGAGGCAATCGCCCCACGCGCGGGTTTCTAGGATGTCGGAAGCAGGCGCGTGCGTGCGTATCGCGTCCACCATGGTGGAACCCTTTGTCGCACACAAGGTCATCCCAGCGGTATCCGCGATGGACTCAACGCCGGAGTTCTTCAGCACCAGCAAACGCGCGTCGGTTTGCATATAGGGAATGGAGAAGGAGACTTCGCGCTGGCGGCTGGGGCTAATCGTCATGGTGCGGATGACGATATCCACCGTGCGATCATTGAGCGCACGCGCGCGTTCGGAAGCCTCCACGAAGCGGAAGTCCACCTTGTTGGGATCCTCGAAGATATCGCGGGCGATTTCGCGAGCAATATCGACCTCGAAGCCGCGGACCTCGCCGCTGGCGGTATCGCGGTAGCTGAGCAGGTTATTGGAGCGATCCACACCCACGATAAGCCGGCCGCGCGCCAGGATATCGGGCACGCGCTCCTCCGGCTTCTTATCGTCCGGGCGGTAGGAGCCATAGGCCTCTTCGGTGCTTTGCTTGGACGCCTCGCCGGCGCCAGCGGGCTCGATGATGGCATCCTCCGGCAGTGGTGGTCCCGGCGTGGAATCGAGGTTCGCGGTGGACGGGAGGATGGGGTCCTGTGTGCTGGGTGGCTCCGGCTCACAGCCACTGAGCGCCACGGCGCTGCTGAGCATGAGCAAGGCTGTGGTCCACGCTAAGCGTTGAGAGTTTCGGCGGCGCATCACAGGTACTCCTGCAGACGGGGACGAATACCTAGCCACACGGCGATAATCGCACCAAAGGTGGCCAGGAGCACGCCGGTCGAGACCATCGTCATGGCATTGAGCCCCTGGACCAGATAGGTGCGCATGGCATCGCGGGCTTGATCGATGAGCGCTGCCAAGGAGCTATCCACGGCGTTGAAAGCACTGGCGGCGGTAGGGTCACCATCCGGATCGATGGCGGTGGCCTGGTACAGCGCGCCATCATAGTCGCCCATGGCAAGGTCCTCGGTGAACTTCTCGTGCGTGGATGTCCAGTCCTCCACTGCCTGCTTGGCGCGGGGAATCAGGGAGGGATCGGAGGAGGGGAAGTCGTCGTCGTTAAGCGCCTGCTCATAATCCCGCAGGGCCTGGTCCACGGAGTACACCGTGGAGCTAAAGTGCACGGACATGTCCTGCTCGGAGGAGCGCAAGACTAGCGCGAGAGTCTCCGAGGTGCGCATCTGCTGGGCCTCGATGCGCGAGGCAGTCAGTGAGTCCCAGGGGCGCGACACCGTCTCGAAACCCTGGTGGCCCGAGGCCCACGTGGCGAAGTTGGAGGCGGAGGCCCACACCAGCGCGAGGAACAGCAACCCCGTGGCCGCCACGAAGCCACGGTTGAAGCGGCGGCGGGTCAGCCGCCACAGCCACCACTGCGCCAAGCCGAGGAAAATGAGTGCGGCAACCAGCCCGGACAGCGGAACCCACTGCGGGCGGGTCAGACGCTGCTGCTGTTGGCTCACCTTCTCCGAGGTCAGGGTGAACAGCTCCGCGGCGGCGGGGAGAATCTGGGTCCGCATGAGTGCCGAGGCGTTGGACATATAGGAATTCGCCACGGCGTGGCCCGCGCGGTGATTGACACGCGCCTTTTCCACGAGGGCGGTGTACACCGGCAACTCGCGTTGGATAAAGGTGACGAGCTCGCGCACGCGCTCATCCTCGGCGGAGGTGCCCACGATGGCCTGCGTGGCGGCGACCGACGCGGCATCGATGGCCTCGTTATAGCGGTTGCGGTTATGCTCCGGTTCGACGCCCGCCTGCACGAAGCCGGTGGTGGCCACGGTATCGGCCAGAGACAGGTTGGTGTAGAGGTGATGCGCCGCATTCGACATCGGCTCCGTGGAGGTCAGCAGAGTATCCAGGTCATCGTGGCGCGCGGCCGAGGAAGAAGACATAGAAAACCCGGCTGCCGCGAGCGCGGCGGTCAGGATGACGGTGACCGTAAACAGCTTGCCGGGCGTGGTGGAAGCAAAGCTATAAAAGCGCCGGAGGACGCGCGCTGGGCCGGAGAAGGAGCTCATGGCCAGCTGCGTGGGGCGGCTAAAAGCCGGGGCAGCAGGCTCGGTGACCTCATCGAGCCAATGATCGCCCCATGATTCGGGGGAGTGCTCGCGCAGTTCGGTGGCCGGGCCGGTCATTCCCTTAGGATAGCGCCCCGCACCCCATCGCGCGATGATTTGGGGCAGGGTGGTGTGGGCTTATTCTCGCGTATCGTATAAGACATGTGTACACGCGTTAACCCAGAGCTTTCCGGTGATGGCTGGTCTAAAGGTCCGGGCGGGGTGCCGGTATGGGGCAAGTTTGGCGCCGCTGGCCTCTTCCTCGTGGCAGGGGATGACGTGCTTCTGCAGCATCGCGCTACGTGGACGAATAACGGTGGGACCTGGGGAATCCCGGGCGGGGCGCGGGATAAGCCGGAGTCGCCGGAGCAGGCCGCGCTGCGGGAGACGGAGGAAGAAACCGGAATCTCGCCGGCGGACGTCGAGGTTCTAGGCTCGCTCGTTACCGCCGGGCCCTTCGAGGAAGGCTGGACTTATACCACGGTGTTAGCGCGGACTCTTTCGGGGCAGCGCTTAGCCACGACCGCCAACGAAGAATCCGCAGAGCTGCGCTGGGTGCCCTTTAACCAGATAGAAGAGCTGGAGCTTTTGGCTCCCTTCCGGGAAGCACTGCCGCGGTTGCTGAAGTATTGGGAAGAAAACGGCAGCTGATACAGGCGCGCGGCGGGAACCTGTGGCACGCTGTAGGACATGATTGAAGTAGCCGGACTGACCAAACAGTACAAGTCTGTCCGCGCCGTCGATGACCTCACCTTTCAGGTGGAGCCGGGCCAAGTGACCGGCTTTCTGGGGCCCAACGGCGCTGGAAAATCAACGACGATGCGCATGATCCTGGGCTTGGACAAGCCCACCGCTGGCACCGCCCTAGTGCACGGCAAACCCTACCGCGAGCTGAAGAACCCGCTGCGTGAGGTGGGCGCGCTTCTCGACGCCAAAGCGGTCCACGCCAACCGCACCGCCGCCAACCACCTGACGTGGATGGCGCAAGCCAACGGGATCCCCACCTCCCGCGTTGATGAGGTGCTCGGGCTTGTGGGCTTGGCTGATGTTGCGGGCAAGAAGGCCGGCGGCTTCTCCCTCGGCATGGGGCAGCGCCTGGGCTTGGCGGCTGCATTGCTGGGGGACCCGGGCGTGCTGATTTTGGATGAGCCGGTCAACGGCCTGGACCCGGAGGGCATTCGCTGGGTGCGCTCGCTCGTGCGCGCGCTGGCAGCAGAAGGCCGCACGGTGCTCATCTCCTCCCACCTGCTGGCGGAGATGGCGCAGACGGCCGACCACTTGGTGGTCATTGGCCGCGGCAGGCTCTTGGCTAATCAGCGTACCTATGACTTTGTGAAGGAGAATTCCAGCTCTTCGGTCATCGTGCGCTCGGAGCACCTGCGCGAGTTCGGCTCGGCGCTCAAGGAAGCCGGGATTTTTTACCACGAGTCGGCTGATGAGGAACAGCGACCAACGCTAGTGATTCCTCACCAGACCACGGACTACGTGGGCCAGCTGGCTTATTCCACGGGTGTGCCGCTGACGGAATTGACGCTCCACCGCGCCTCGCTGGAAGAGGCTTATGTGGCTATGACGGATCGCGCGGTGCAGTACCAGGCGGAGGCACCGCAGGAAGGGGTACACCGCTAATGTTTCTCAATACTGTTCACTCGGAGTGGACGAAGCTGCGCACGACGAAGTCCTTCTGGTGGACCACGGTCCTCATCTTCCTCATTGTGACCGGCTGGACGCTGCTGAACTCGCTCAACGCGGGCGAAGCGGTTCTGGGTATTAGCCCGCTGCAGGAGCGCAGCCTGGGTGCCATCATCTTGCTCATGGGCATGCCGATCATCATGATCCAGGCCGCGATGGTGGTGACTACGGAGTACCGCTATAGGACGCAATCCCTGACCTTCATGGCCAACCCGAAGCGTTGGACCGTGGCCTGCGCCAAGCTGCTGCTCTACGGAGTCATTGCGGCGATTATTGCTTTTTTGGGCTTGGTGTACATCTTCGTGTTGGCGGATGTGACTACGAACGAATCTGCGGCGGAGGCCTTTCAGCCCTTTGCCAGCGAGGATGGCAAGTACATGTTGTGGGCCTTCCCGCTCGCCGCTTTTGGCCTGGTTGCCTTTGTTCAAGGCTTAGGCATGCTGCTGCGGCAAACCGCCGGCACGGTGGCTATCTGCCTCATCTTGTACTTGGGCTTGGAAAATATCGTGCGCGTGCTGCCGCTGGTGGGCGATAAAGTCATTCACTTCATGCCCTTTACCGCCTTCCAGAACTGGGCGGTGAACTATGTGGATGAGAACGCGCCGTGGTCATCGGTAGGCTTTGAGGCTCTCGTCTTCTTCGGCTGGGCCGCAGTTCTGTGGATTGTGGGCGTCATCGTGCTGGAGAAGCGCGACGCGTGATTCCCTATCCACTCTTGGCTACATTGGCGCTGTTGTCCGCAACAGCGCCTTTTGCCACAGATATGTATTTGCCGGTGATGCCGGAGATCGTCGCCGAACTGGGCACCACCCGGTCCATGGTGCAGCTGACCATCTCAGGCTTTTTCATTGGCATGGGGGTGGGTCAGCTCGTGATGGGCCCGCTGTCCGACGCCATCGGGCGCAAGCGCCTCCTTATTGCCGGTGCCGCCCTCGCGCTGGCGGCCTCTGTCCTGGCAGCGATGGCTCCTACCGCCACCGTTCTCGTGGCTGCCCGTGTGCTGCAGGGCCTCGGTGGCGGTGCGTGCACGGTGCTGGCCCGCGCGGTGGTTCCTGACCTTGTGCACGGATCGGCGGCTGCGAAGGCTTATTCGCTGCTCATGGCACTGCAAGGCATCGCACCGGCGGTGGCCCCGGTGCTCGGCGGCGTCCTGGCGGAGCCGTTGGGCTGGCGTGGCATCTTTTGGGTGCTGGCTGGGCTGCATGCGGTGCAATTGGTGCTGGCGGTTGCCATCGTCCCGGAAACCGCGGGCGGGCGCTCCCGCGCCGGGCTGTTTCGCACGGTCGCGGGCAACTACTGGGCGGTGCTGACAAATGCCCGGGTGTGGGGCTACTTGGTAACCATGGCCTTCGGCTTCTGCTCGATGTTTTGCTACATCTCCGCCTCGGCCTTCGTGGTGCAGGACCAGTGGGGATTCTCGCCCTTGGGCTATTCGCTGATCTTTGGCGTCAACTCCGTGGGCCTCTTCGCGGCCACGCTGGTGAATTCGCGGGCGATGGATTCGGTCTCCCCGGCGGTCATGTTGCGCATCGGCGTGACCGGTGTCTTTGTCTGCGGAGTGCTCTTGTTGCTGTCGGTGCTGTTTGGCGCTCCGGTATGGGTCTGCCTCACTGTGCTTTTTGCCTGCGTGGCGCCGACCGGCTTCATCATGGGCAACGCCACGGCGTTGGCCACGGGCCTCATGCGCCCGCGAGCGGGTAGCGTCTCCGCGATCATGGGCTTCGGCCAGTCTATGTTGGCCAGCGCCATCAGCCCGCTCATGGGCTGGGGCTCGAACGCAGCGCTGACCATGGCCATCGGAATGGTGTGCTGCAGCTTCATCTCGCTGTGCGGCCTTGTGGTATCCACGCGGCTGGCCCGCGGCGCCGCGTAGCGCGCAGCGCCGCCTAGTGCGGAGCTGTGCACCAGGACGTTGCACAAGGTCCCGAGTACAAGCCGCTGAGCAAACGGGTACCGTCACAAGACACCGAGCACCGCGTGCTACGCAATTGGAGCCTTGCAAACGGCGCACTGCAGAAGGCATCAGTCAAAGGGCGTCTTTGCCTCTGAAAACGCCTTTTGCGGGCGCTAGTTGGCGTTTTTAGGACCAAAAGCGCCTTTTGGTAGACGCCTTCTAGGAGATGCCTTCTGCGTGCTGTTCGGCTCCCTTGGCAATAAGGGAACCACGTGCGGGTCCCCATGCATCCCCTACTGCAGGGCGGAGGTCAGACGCATGACGTTGTCCACGTAGCGACGCAGCAGGCCGCGCTCGTTCCACTCCTCGAGGGTGAGCTCGTGGCAGACCTTCTTGTAGTTGCTGGCCAACTGAGTGAAGTCATCGATGAGGTCGCCCTTGGCCACCAACATGGTCGATTCATAGTTGAGACCGAAGGAGCGCATATCCATGTTGGAGGAACCAAACATGCACAAGGAGTCGCGCTCCGGCAGGTTCGGGTCCGCAAGAATGAACTTGGAGTGCAGCACGAAGGGCTCGGGGAATTGGAAGATCCGCACGCCAGCCTCCAACAGTGCTTGGTAGTAGGAGGACTGCGCGTGGTTGACCATGAACTGGTCCGCCTTCGCGGACACCAACAACTCCACCTCAACGTCGCGGTAGCACGCGGTGGTGACCGCCTCCAAGAGGGACTCGTCCGGGATGAAGTAGGGCGAGCAGAGAATGAGCTTCTCCTTGGCGTGGTGCACCACCGAATTAAACATGCGCAGGTTGGGTTCCGTGGTGTAACCGGGGCCGGAGGGGACCAACTGGAGGTGGTTGGAGTCGGCCGTCATGGCGTCGTCATAGGGCTGCATATCCAAGGACAGCTGCTCTTCGGATTCCAGGTACCAATCCACCGCGAACACCGAGGCCAAGGACGTCACCACAGGGCCGGTCATCTCGACCATGTAGTCGATCCATGCGCGGTCCTTGGTCTTGTATTCACGCTTGATCATGTTCATCGAGCCCAAGAAGCCCGTGTGGCCGTCAATGACCACGATCTTGCGGTGGTTGCGCAAATCCGGGCGGCGGAAGCGGCCTTTGTGCAGCTGCAGCGGAAGCATGAGCCGCCAGTCGACGTCAATCTCGGTGAGGCGTCTGCCCAGCGTGAAGTAGCCCTTGTACTTCAAACTGCCGATCTGGTCTAGCAGCAGCTTGACCTCCACGCCGCGCTTTCGGGCGCGCGCGAGGGATTGGAAGAAGACATCGGTCACCTCATCCCAGGACTGGATGTAGATCTCAATGAGCACGTATTTCTCAGCGCGGTCCACGGCCCGCGCCATGGCCAGGATGGCTTCCTCATAGGAGGCGTGCAGGCCTTTGTTGTGGCCAATGAGAGCTGGGTGGCCGGTGAGGTTGCGATTGAGCTGGATGAGGGATTCCACCTCCGGGGAGAGGCGGCCCGAGGGGTGGTTGGGGGTGGAGGCGGTGACGTCGTTAAGCAGGGCGTTGGCTTCCTGCTGGATGCGGTGGCGCCGGCGGTTGATATAGGGCGAGCCCATGAGCAAGAACAACGGCAGCCCCACGATGGGCAGCACAAGAATGGCCAACAGCCAGGCAGTGGAGCTGGAGGGGCGGCGGCCTTCGGGAACGACGCCGATGGCGATGATTTTGATGCCGTAATCAATAAGCAGCAGTACAAACTGCCAGACGGAGAGATCGATGTTGAGGTTCATGGCAGGTTAGCGCACTGACGCGAAATCGGGGACATCGAAATCCGCGATCAGTGGAACGTGGTCGGAGGTCTTGTCGCCGGCGCGTTCAACCATGTCCACCTGCGCTCCTTGGACGAGGCGTGCGAGGGGTTCGCTGGCCAGCTGGAAATCGATGCGCATGCCCTCGTTCTTCTGGAAGCGCAGGGACTTGTAATCAAAGTAGGTCCAGCGCTCCTCCTTAGTGAAGCGGCGGGTGACTTCCACCAGCCCGGACTCCTCCAGCATCTGGAAGGCGGCGCGCTCCGGTTCGGTGACGTGCGTCTTGCCGCGGAAGAGCGACATATCCCAGACATCCTCATCTCGCGGCGCGATGTTGAAGTCACCCGTGAGCAAGAGTTTCGACTGCGCCCGAGTCTCCGCATAGCGCGCCAAAGAGTAGAGGAAGTCCAGTTTGTAGTCGAAGTGCCGGTCCGTGATGTCGCGCCCGTTGGGAACGTAGAGGGACCACATCTCAATCCCGCGGATGCGGGCCGATAGCGCCCGGGCCTCGCGCGCCTGCTCCTTAGTGGGGTCTTTGTGGAACCCAGGCTGACCGGGGAAGAAGGTCTGGACCTCTTCCGGTTCTTCCTTGGACAGGATGGCCACGCCATTCCACTGGTTCAGCCCGTGGCAGGTCACGTGGTAGCCGGCTTCCTCGAAAGGCTCGCGGGGGAACTTCGCATCCGCCACCTTGGTTTCTTGCAGGCAGAGCACGTCGATGTCGTGCTTGGCCAGCAGATCCACCGCGCGCTGAGCGCGGGTGCGAACGGAGTTGATGTTCCAGGTAGCGATGCGCATGTGGTTTAGGGTACTTGAGGTAGACGGTGGGCGTAACGGTGACGGTGCTGCTCGAGGAAGCCGAGCTTCTCATAGAGCCGGATCCCAGCCGTATTATGGGCTACGACCTGCAGGTAGGCCTTCTCCGCACCCTGGGCCTTGCCCCAGGCCAGCATGTGCGCGCCCAAGGCGGTGCCCAATCCTTTGCGGCGCCAACCTTCGGCCACTTCCACGGCGGAGTAACCCAGCCACACGGTGCCGTCCCCGGATTCCGTTAGGGTGCCGCGCGTAATAGCGATGGTTTCGCCCGTAGGGGAGAGGAGGCGCCCGAAGCCCATCGTTCCCTCGATGTGGCTTCGCAGGTATTCCAAGGCTAAAGGCGGTAGAGCTTGGCCGCGGAAGTGGTAGAGATCGAGCCATTCGGAATCGGGCTGCGCATCGATGCGGAAGGTGACCTCTTCCGGTTCTGGGAGATCCGCCACATCACGCACCATCACTAGGATTTCCGGCTCGAGCTCCCAGGCTTCGGGTTCGGCCGCCACGAGCTTTTCTGCGGAGGAGCCGATGCGCTCCGGGATGGCCAAGCGCACAGGAAGATCGTGGCGCGCATAAAACGCGTCGATCTCCTCCATCGGTACCGGCAGAAATCCCGCGGAAGGGCCCAGCGGAATCGCGGAGTTTGAGCGGCCCGTCACGCCATCACCCGCGCGCAGGAGCCACTGGCCATCAGACGTCCACGTGTGCTCCTTGCCGGGGAAGGCGGCCGCGGTGGCCACCTCGACGGCGCGGATATCGGAATTGCGGACGGTACGTGGGGAGAGGCGCTTAATGATCTTGAGCTGCTCCGGCGGAATCTCCACTGCGTCGAGCGAAGAGGGGTAGCCGCCGACTTCCTGGGGGCGGATGACCAGCGGCTCCAGGCTGAGCACGTGGCCGATGACATCACTGTGCACGCCGCCGAAATCGCGCCGGGCCACCACGCGCTCGCCCACCTGGACGGAATCGGAGCGGAAGATGCGGGACATTAGTCGTCGTGCCCGAAGGGATCTTCGTCCTCGCCTGGCAGCCAGGTAAGCCCGGCCTCGGTCCAGCCGTTGCGCTTAATAGCCTTCTTGGCCTGGCGCTTGTAGCGGCCGGTGAGCACGTCGGTGTAGACGAAGCCGTCGAGGTGGCCGGTTTCGTGCTGCAGCATGCGCGCGAAGAAACCATAGCCCTCGATGGAGATGTCCTCGCCCTTTTCATTCTTGCCGGTCACACGCGCCCAGTCAGCGCGGCCGGTGGGGAAGCCCTCGCCCGGAACGGAGAGGCAGCCTTCGTCCTCGGAGCCGTCGTCAGCCGGCATGGTCTCCGGAATCTCGGAGGTTTCCAGCACCGGGTTGATCACGCAGCCGCGCCGCATGCCGCCTTCGGGAAGCTCGGTGCCATCTGGCCCGTCGGTGTCGGGGCAGTGGTAGACAAAGAGGCGCTTGTTCACGCCGACCTGGTTTGCAGCCAGGCCTACTCCGTGCGCGGCATCCATGGTCTCGTGCATGTCCGCGATGAGCTCCTGTAGCTCGGGGGAGTCGATGGCTTCAGTGACCGGCTCGGTGGGATTGTGGAGGACCGGGTCGCCGTGGATAACGATGGGACGAATAGTCATGGCATACAGTCTAAGCATGCACTCCCTGTCAGACCTAGACGCCGCGATTTTGGACTTCGAGTCCCACGCCCCGCGCGATATCGGCGCCAAGGAGGAGGCCATCCGTGCGCAGCTGGACATTACTCCGGTGCGCTACCACCAACGCCTTAACGTGCTCCTTGATAACCCCGCCGCGCATGCTTCCTACCCGTTGTTGGTGACGCGTTTGCGCCGGCTTCGCGACGCCCGCGAGGACGTCCGGCGCGCCGCACACGACAATGCACCGGACTGAGGCCCATAGATACTAGAGTTGCCAGTGTGACTAATGTGAATCCGGAAAACTCTGCCTCGTCCGCTGACCGCGCGCGCCACGCCGCCGATTCCGATTCGGCTGCCGCCGCCCCGGCCTCCGCTAGCAAGCTCCCGCTGCGTGGTGTTGCCATGGTGCTCATCGCCGTGGCCGTCATGCTCGGCATGTGGGCTCTTTACGCCATGACCTCGGATGGTTCCGAGGACACCGCGCAGGATGCGCCCGCCAACGACGCCGCCGTCTCCGGTCCCGCCACCGGTGGCGTTGAAGGTGATGCTGCTACCGGCGGTGCGGAGGGCGAAGCCGACAAGAACAAGGACGCCGCCGAGCACGAGCGCCCGGCTGATGCCGACGCCGACTCGGAGAACGCTGACCAGGCCGGCGCGGAGCGCAAGGAGAACCGCGAAGAGAACGCTGAGGCGGGCGCCGCCGTAGGCAACTCTGACCGCCCGCAGGCGGAGATCCCCGTCAACGTTTTCAACAACTCCGGCCGCGCCAACTACGCCGCTGACGAGGCAGAGCGCCTCAAGACCGAAAAATTCAAGGTGGCCGAGGTAGGCAACATCAGCGGCGACGTCCTCGTCGCACCGCAGACCACCATCTTCTTCCCGCAGGGTGATGCGGCGGCCGAGAACCTGGCCAAGGAAGTCGCCGCCCAGTACTACGGCGGCAATGTTCCGGCGGAAGCCATTGCGCCTTACCCGGCCGAGCTGACCGGGGATTACACTAAGGGCGATGCCGTCGTCGTGGTCCTCGCCGTTCCCCAGGCCTAAGGAATAAAAACTTATTAAATTCACCCTGTTGGTGGATAGGATGAATGGGTGAATATTCCGGAAGAGAACTTCGCCCGCTCGCCTGAGCCCACCCTGGGCGTGGAGTGGGAAGTCGCCCTCGTTGACCCAGTGACTTGGGACCTCGTGCCGCGTGGTGCGGAGCTCATTGACCACGTACACGCCGCTCACCCCGACATCCACTTGGAAAAGGAATTCCTCCAGAACACGGTGGAGCTGGTGACCGGGGTATGCCGGACGGTGCCGGAGGCGATGGGGGACTTGCAGACGTCGCTCAGCGCAGTGCGTGAAGCGGCCAATTCCATGGATGTGCGCCTGTGGGCCTCGGGCGGGCACCCCTTCACGGACTTCCGGAAGAACCCCGTCTCCGCGAAGGAGAGCTACTCCGAAATCATCAACCGCACCCAGTACTGGGGCCAGCAGATGCTGCTGTGGGGCACGCACGTGCACGTTGGCATTAGCCACGAGGAGCGCGTGTGGCCCATCATCAATGCGCTGATGACCAAATACCCCCACCTGCTGGCCATCTCCGCGTGCTCGCCGGGGTGGGAGGGACTCGATACCGGTTACGCCTCCAACCGCACGATGCTCTACCAACAGCTGCCTACCGCGGGCATGCCCTACCAATTTGAAAACTGGGAGCAGTGGAAGTCCTACATGCGGGACCAGGCCATTTCGGGGGTCATCAACCACACCGGCTCGATGCACTTCGACGTCCGCCCGGCCTCGAAGTGGGGAACGGTGGAGGTGCGCATTTCCGATGCCGCCTCCAACCTCCGCGAGCTCTCCGCCATCGTGGCGCTCACGCACTGCCTGGTGGTGCACTATGATCGCATGATCGATGCGGGCGAAAAGCTGCCAACCCTCCAGCCGTGGCACGTGGCGGAGAACAAGTGGCGCGGTGCGCGCTATGGCATGGACGCGCTGGTCATCACCTCGCGCGAGACCGATGAGCGCTGGATCAAAGATGAGCTGGCGGATCTGTTGGTGGAGCTGGCCCCGCTCTCAGAAGAACTAGGCTGTGCCCGGGAGCTGCAGCTGGTGCAGGAGATCATCGATTCTGGTGCGGGCTATGAGCGCCAACGCCGCTTGTATGAGGAGACCGGCAGCTGGCAGAAGGTGGTCAAGGCCACCGCGGATGAGATGGAGCAGCTCCTGCCGCTCGCTGAGGGCTAAGCCCTAGGGGGCGAAGGTACAGATTGGTAAATAAGCCTTGTAGAACACGAGTTTTCGAGCCACTATTTACGAAAACGTACCTTGTCAAGACCTGGCGAACCGCCCCTAGCTCTTCTCCGCCACGCGCTTGCGCGGCGCGACGAAGCCCCACACGGCGTAGACGGCGATAAAGACGATGCAAGACAGCGTCCACAGCGAGGTCGCCCACGGCTGGAAGGATTCGATCGCGTCGAGGTTGGCCGTGGACATGGTGAACCACACCGGGACCGACATGAAGGGCAGTGACACCACGAACAGGGCCGCCACGGAGGCAAGACCGGCGAGCTGCTCGCCGAACTTCCCGGATAGCCGAGCAGTTAGCGCCTGGTTGACTGATACGAAGACCATGACCACGAAGGGGATGGTCCACACGAAGTGGTGGTACCACGAGAAGGGGGAGACCAAGCAGGTGCTCAGGCCAGTTAGCGCGAAGGCCGCGGTACGGTTGCCGCGCAGGTATGCGGTGCGCAGCGCCAGGCAGGTAAGCGCGAAGACCACGATGACCGCCAACAGCCACCAGATGCCGCCATCGATGCCGAGCTCGCGGAACATAAGCGAGCGCAGCGACTTTGCTCCGGGGTTGGCATGCTCGCCCACGCGGGAAGAATTGAACATGGCATCGGTCCAGAAATCCATCGCATCGGGTACGAAGAGGAAGCCGAGCACCACGGTCACCAAGAAGGTGATGACCGCCCCCGCGGCGGCCCACCAGCGCTTCTCAAAAAGCAAGGCCAGCCCCATATAGGCCGGGGTCAGCTTGATGCCCGCGGCCAGTCCAATTCCCACGCCCGGCAGGCGGTGCTTAAGCGGCAGGAAATCCAAGGCCACGAGCAGCATCAAGAAGACGTTGACCTGCCCGTAGTACAGCGACCCGTGCATCGCCTCATTCGCCGGGGTGAGCGCGGTAAGCAGCACGGCGACGAGTACCGCGGCCGGGGTCATCTTCACGCCCCGCTCGCGGAAGATCATGACGACGATCGCCAGCACCGCTAGGAACATGAGCGAGGGCCAGATAATGGTCAGCGCACCCTTGCTGAAGAAGGGCAAAACCTTGAACAGCAGGCCCGCGAACGGCGGGTAGGTGAAGGGGAATTGGAAGATATAGGGGGCGTCGTAAAGCAGGCCGCCCGTGTTGAGGTCCTCGCCCGCCATGCGGTAGATGGAGAGGTCGAAGGGGAGGATGTAGGTGAAGGAGTGGGGTCCATCGTATTGGCTGAACTTGTACACCATCACAGCGATGCCCAGTGCGAGGACAGCGCATATCGTTGGTACGCCTTGCAGCTTTTTCACGTCGACTCTCCTCGAATGAGCACCTATTATTGCCTTTAGCAGCCTATATTAATGCTCCCTCTTTTCCTGGGAGAAGGGGCCCGTGTCCTTACTTTCGGCGCAGGGAACGCGCGGCGGGGGCCTCGTTGCGCAGCATCGAATCCGGCGTGCCGTACAGGCCCTCGCGGCGAGCGATACGCGTGGTTCTTTGTGCGGTCACCGGGCTGGTGATCATGGCGAAAAGGACAAGCAGCACCAGGATGCCCAAGTCGCCGCGCTCAGCCACGCTGAAGCTTTCCGAACCCGTCACCTTGATGATGGCGCCCAGAATGGTGAAGATGAGCCCCGTGGTCTGTGGTTTAGCGATGGCATGCACGCGCGCCATCGTGTCCCCAAACCGTGCCACTCCAATCGCGGCCGCCAGAATGAGTATCGAGCCGACGAGGATGAGGATGATGGAGAGGACATCGGCAATCAGTGCGTAACTCATGAATCCCTCTTCCTGAAGCGAGTAACGGAGACCGTCGAAATGAATCCGAGGAGCGCCACGACCAGCATCGCGTTGGAGACTGTGGTGTCCAAGGTCCAACAGATATAGGTGGCCAGGGCGCATTGGAACATGGCCACGAGCCCGTCCATGGCGATGAGCCGGTCGAGCGAGTTGGGGCCGATAACGATGCGCCACGTGGTGATGAGGAAGGCCACCACGAGGAAGCCCGCGGCCACGGTGAGCAGGATGTTATACACGTCAGTATCCATCAGGGGTGGCTCCTTTCGAAGATGGCAATCATATCGGCTTCCAGCTTGCGCACCGCCGCGATCTCCCGCTCCAAGTGTTCCTCAGAGTCAGCGTTGAGGAGATGGATGGTGAGCATGCGGTTGGCAATATCGATATCGGACACCGTGCCGCCCGGCTGCAGGTTATACAAGCTCACCGCCAGCGCGAGAACGAACTCGTTCTCCACGCGCATCGGCAACTTCACAATCGCGGTCTTCGGCACTTCCTGCGGGCGCACCGCCAGCCAGCCAACCTTGAGGGAAGCTTCCATTAACTCCACAAACCACTGCGCCATGAAGATGAAAAGCTTGCCCCAGCTCACCGAAATTCCTGCCACGGGCATGGCCGGCAGCGGTAGCGCGAAGACGATGAACAGGCTGGCAAGCAGCCCGCCTGCCAGGTTCGCCACGGTGACTTCGCCCATGAGCATGCACCACATGACGATGATCCACACCATGAACCAGGGCCGGAAGCGGTGCTTAATCCCGGCAAATCTCATCGCGATACCTCCTTTTCATCCTTGCGCACGGTGGTGGGCAGAGCGGGCGTGGCGCTTGGCGACGTCCTCGTTGTCGGCGCCACCGGCTCCGGATCCGGGATGGGCTCGCTCCGGTTCTTGCGGGAATCCGCGCCCTCCTCGTAGCGCTCGGCGGGGTCTAGGTGGCGCGTCGGGGCCTCGGCGGAATCACCCAGCACGGCATAACGGTAGATGGAATCATCCTGCGCCGAGGTGGCCGCGCGGGTGGTGACACCGGAGATGGGGCCTGCCAGGAAGGACATCGACACCGAGGCGATGACGAGTAGGGACGTGGAGGCCAGCATGCCGAAGGGCACGCGGCCGACATCATCGCGATCTGCCAGTTCGACGTATTCGGTGACCTCGCCCAGCGGGGAAGGACGCACCATGGCGAGGTTGCCCTCGGGGGCGTCGCCGCGGTCACGCAGGAAGCCCTTGGCCCAGACGAGCACCATGACATACAAGGTGAGCAGGGAGGTGACCACCGCGCCGCCGATGAGGACCCAGGACATCCACGAGCCCTCGTTCGCGCCGGCTTGGAGCAGCATGATTTTGCCCAGGAAGCCGGAGAAGGGCGGGATGCCACCCAGGTTCATGGCTGGGATGAAGTACAAGATGGCGATGAGCGGCGCGGTGTAGATTAGCGAGCCCAAGCGCCGCAGCGAGGAGGTACCGGCCTGGCGTTCGATGAGGCCTACCACCAAGAAGAGCGCGGTCTGGACCAGAATGTGGTGCACGGCGTAGAAAATGGCGCCCGACAAACCTTGCGAGGTTCCGAGGGCAACGCCGAAAATCATATAGCCGATGTGGCTGACCAGCGTGAAGGACAGCAATCGCTTGATATCCGATTGGGCGATAGCACCCAAAATACCCACGAGCATCGTGGCCAACGCGACCCACATGAGCAGGCCATCCAGCCCTCCATCGGTGAAGATTGAGGTACGCGCGCGAATGATGGCGTAGACACCAACTTTGGTGAGCAGGCCCGCGAAGACCGCGGTGACGAGGGAAGGTGCGGTGGGGTAGGAGTCCGGCAGCCAGGCATCCAACGGGAAGACGGCCGCCTTAATGCCGAAGGCAATGAGCAGCACGGCGAACACTGCGGAGCGGGTACCCGCCGGGATATCCTCCATCCGGATGCCAATCTGGGCCATGTTCATCGTGCCCACCGTGGCGTAGATATAAGCCAAGGCCAGCACGAAGATGAGCGAGGAGGCCATGGAGACCATGACGTAGCCCACGCCGGCCCGCACGCGTGCGGGCGAGGCGCCGAGGGTCAGCAGCACATAGGAGGCCACGAGGAAGATTTCGAAGCCCACGTAGAGGTTGAACAAGTCACCGGCCAGGAAGGACACGTTCACGCCCATGGTTAGCAACATGTAGGTGGGCAGGAAGGTCGCCACCGGCTCGTCCTTAGTGCCGTCGCGCACGCCCTGTGAAATGGCGTACCACATGACGGAGAACAGGACGACGGAGGAGGTAAAGAGCATGACCGTGGACAAACGGTCCGCCACCAGCGTGATGCCCACTGGGGCGTCCCAGCCGCCCACCTGCAGGGTTTGAATGCCGGTGGTATCCGCGATGAAAATCAGAGCGGCATTCACGGTGGCGAGCGTGAGCAGGGAGAAGAAAGCGATGCGGCGCTGCGCATTGGCATTGCGTGCACAAAGCATCGCTAGCGCGGCAGCCAAGGCCGGGATGATGATCGGCAGGGGGATCAGGTAGCTGATATAGGGCAGCAGCAGATCCACCAGGGGTGAGATGGTGTCACTCATCGGTGGCCTCCTTCACGGGAGCCTCGAAGAATTCGGGGCCAAATTTATCGCCTTCCTTGGTGTTGCGGCCGGTGGTCGGGTCATTGGAGGCGTCATGGTCGGGGGCAGCCGAGGCGTTGCCCGGACGTGAGGCAATCGCGGCGATGGCGGCGTCCTCGGTGTCATCCTCAATCACGTCCGCGGTGCGGTAGCGATATTGGCGGTAGGCCAAGGTGAGGATGAAGCCGGTCAGTGCCATCGAAATGACGATGGCCGTGAGGATCATCGCCTGGGCCAGTGGATCGGCGATGTCCTCGCCATAGGGCAAGGAGGTCCGGCCGTCGATTGGCGGTGAGCCCGCCTTGCCGCCAGCCATGAGCATGAAGAGGTTCGCGCCATTGCCCAGCAGCAAGATGCCGAGCAGCATCTTGGTCATGGCGCGGTCTAGCAATAAGTACACCCCGGCGCCGCAGAGCACGCCCGCAGCGAGCAGGAGCATGAGGTTGGCATCCATTAGGCGTGTCCTTTCTCTGCGGTGGCAGTGGTTTCTTTCTCTTTCGCCCGGCGTGACAGGGAACGGGCGCGGTCGCGGGCGCGCTGCTTACGCATCTCTTCTTCCTCATCGAGCTTGGCACCCAAGGAAGACAAGACATAGAGCGTGAGACCGACGACGATGAGGTAGACACCGGCGTCGAAAATGAGCGCCGACGGCAAGGAAACATCACCGATGAGCGGTACGCCGATCTTCGTGTACCCAGAGGTCAGTGGTGGATAGCCCAGGAGCATCGGGGTGATGACGGCGCTGAGGGAGAACAGCAGGCCTACCGCCATGGTGCGGCCGCCGTCGAGTGGCAGCGCCTCCTCGAGCTCCTCGCGGCCGCCCGCCAGGTAGCGCAGAATCAGCGCCAAGGCTGCCACGAGGCCGCCAGCAAAACCGCCGCCGGGGGCGTTGTGGCCGCCGAAGAAGAAGTACAGGGACAGCACCATCATCGAGGGGAAGAGAATACGGGTGCTCACGTCCACCATGAGCGAACGGTTGAGCGCCTTCTCCGATTCCACGCCTGCAGCCAGCCAGCGGCGCCCAGTGACCTGCAAGGTCGGGCGGCGGGAGGCGCGGGTAAAGCTTTGCGTGCGGAAAATTAACGAGGCAATACCCGTTGCGGCAATGACGAGCACCGTGATCTCGCCAAAGGTATCCCACGCACGCAGGTCCACGAGCAGGACGTTGACCGTGTTGGCGCCGTGGCCAATCTCCTTGGCCAACTCCGGCATGTAGTGCGAGATGGGTTCCTCGCGCCGGGCGTTGATAGCGAACATACCGATCACGGTGACGGCCAGGCCCACGCCGACTGCCAGCCAGGCGCGCAAGCGACCGGTTTTGGGCTCCTGCTTCCACTCGGTATTGGCCGGCATACGGCGCAGTACCAGCATGAAGAGCACCATGATGATGGTCTCCACAAGGAGCTGCGTTAGCGCCAGGTCCGGTGCGCCCTGTAGCGCGAAGATGAAAGACAAGGCGTAGCCGGTCACGCCGACGAGGATGACGCCCGAGAGGCGGTTATCCAGCACGGTGGCTGCGACAGCAGCGATGATGATGATCACCGCAGCGATGGCCTGCCAAGGGTTCTCAGCCACGATCATGTGCACGTTGGTGATATCACCGTTGATGAGCATGACGATGGGCAGCACCATGAGCGTAGCGAAAATGACCGTGAGGTTGAACTGCAGCGAACCGCGCTGGGTGGAGGCGGTGATGCGCAGGGAGAGCTGGCGTAGGGCGTTGATCACGGCGTCGTAGGAATCATCTGCCGAGCCCAGGGCCGGGTAGGTGAACTGGGCCTTCGTGAGCGCCTGGCGCTGCCAGTGCAGGAGGAAACCGGCGGCGACAATGACCACGGAAAGCAGCAGCGCGATGGTGAAGCCATGCCATAGGGCTAGTTCGGAAGCCTGCTCCGTCCCAAAAGTGTTGTCCAGGTGCTGCGTGATGCCGTGGGATAGCGGCAGCGGCCGCAGGCCAAAGAAGATGGTGAGCAAGGTCAGCACCGTCGGCGGGATCCACAGGAAGGGGCCGATGTGGTGCATGTGTGCCACTGCCTCCGAAGGCTCTTCCTGCCCCTTGGAGGAGAACGCACCCCACAAGAAGCGCAGGGCATAGGCCATCGTCAGCGCGGAGCCGACGACGACGGCAACGAGTAGCATGTTGCGCGGCATGCCGACGAGCAGCTCCTCGCCCATGATGGCTTCCAGCGTGGCTTCCTTGGACACGAAGCCCAGCAGCGGTGGAATACCCGCCATGGACATCGCGGGGAGGATAGCTAGGACATACAGCGCGGGGTTCTTCTTGCCCAGGCCCGCAAGCTTGTCGATGTCCCTCGTCCCCGTCGAATGGTCGATAGCACCGACGATCATGAAGAGCGCTGCCTTGAAGAGGGAATGCGCGAAAGTTAGCGCCAGTCCTGCCTGCATGGCCTCGCGGGATCCGATGGCGATGATGGCGGTGATAAAGCCCAGCTGTGAGACGGTGCCATAAGCCAAAACCAGCTTCAGGTCACGCTGCTTGAGCGCCATCCAGCCGCCGAGCAGCATGGTGAAGGCGCCCAGGGGGATGACCACGAGGTGCCAGGTAGGAATGTCATGCACCGAGGGAGCGAGGCGCGCGACGAGGTAGATACCGGCCTTCACCATCGCTGCGGAGTGCAGGTAAGCCGAGACTGGGGTCGGCGCGGCCATGGCGCCGGGCAGCCAGAAGTGGGCCGGGGCGATGGCGGACTTGGAGAGCGCACCGCAGAGAATCAGCACGATCGCCACGGTGAGGTAGGGGGTGTTGGCGAGGTCTTCGGTGGCGGCGATACCGCTGAAAGACCACGCGCCGGTCTGGCGGCCGAGGAGGGTGATACCGACCAGCATGGCGAGGCCGCCCAGAACGGTCACCATGAGCGCCTGTTGCGCTGATCGACGCGACGAGGCGCGCTCGCCGTAATAGCTCACCAAGAGGAAAGACAGCAGGGAGGTGATTTCCCAAAAGACGTAGAGCAGCAGGAAATTATCGGAAATGACCAGGCCATACATGGCCGTGGCAAAGCCCACCATCTGGCCACCAAAGAGGGCAAGGCGGCGCCGAGGATGGTCGAAATAGCCCCAGCAATAAAGCAAGACCAGCGCGCCTACTCCCAAGATGATGAGGCTGAATAACGCAGAAAGCGCATCCATGCGGAAGCTGATATTGAGGTGCGCGGCTGGCATCCAGTTGAGGTCATAAGCCAGCTGGTTTCCGTTGCGCAGCGTGCCAGTGGTGAGCTGCTGGAGTACCCAGAAGAAGCCGACCGCGGGCGCGATTGCCAAGAGCCCGAAGGCGCGGCGGCCAAGGTAGAAAATGAGGAATGGAGCGGCGATGGATGCGACGACCAAGGCGCAAAAGAGAGTGAGCACGAGGTTGCGGTGGCGTCCTTTCCTTGTCGGGGGACTGGGTTAAACCCACCGCGCTGGCGGGCGTTCACTAATGCTCACGATACAGTCTGAAATCCCAGTTTTCACATTTTCGTTTCATACAGTTATATATGCGTCTCCTGTTGGCGTTCCGCCACCTCGCCAACCGCCTAGCTCAGGAGAAGAGAGACCAACGCCCGGCGCATCCTGTGGCTGGGCGTTGGACTGGAGCCTAGGCGAAGCGCTGGAGGAAGAGCGCTTCAGCGATGGCGATCTTTTCAATTTCGCCCGGGTCGACCGACTCATTGGCGGAGTGGATGGTGCACTGCGGCTCCTCGACGCCAAAGAGCGCGATCTCGGCATTCGGGTGCTTCTCCTGCAGCTCCACGGTCAGCGGGATGGATCCGCCCATGCCCTGGGTGATGGTCTCGGCCCCGAAAGCCTCGCCGAGGCACTCGCCGAGCAGAGCCACGGCGGGCTTTGCCGGATCGGTTTCGAATCCCAGGTTGGCCTCCAGGATGGTGACCTCGATGTGTGCGCCCCACGGGACGTGCTTCTTCAGGTGCTCGGCCACGGCCTCCGCGGTGGCGCGGGGATCCATGGTGGCGGGGGTGCGCAGGTTGATATTGGCCTCAGCGGTAGCGGGCACGGCGTTGACGGCCTCGGCCACCGGGGTAGAGGTAAAGCCGGTCACCGTCACCGCCGGGCGGGCCCAAATCATATCCGCGATGGCGGTGGCACCGGCCGGAACCTTCGCGCCCATCACCTCGGTGCCCTCGAGCATCTGGGCATCCGAGCGGAAGTTTTCCTCGCTGTAGGCGGTGTCTTGGCCCTCGGCCAGCGGCCAGGTGCCCGCACAATCGACGCCGTCGATAGTCGTGCGGCCGTACTCATCCGTCAGGGAATCCAGCGCGCGCATGAGCGCCTTGACGGCGTCGGGAGCCGCGCCACCGAACTGGCCGGAGTGCACAGCAGAATGGAGGGTGGAGACCTTGACGTTGATCTGGGATCCGCCGCGAAGGGAGGTCGTCAGCGTCGGCACGCCCACCTTAGCGTTGCCGGCATCGGCGATGAGGATGGCGTCGGCAGCAAAGAGCTCCGGGCGCTCCTCGATGAGCGCGGACAGGCCCTCGCCGCCGCGTTCCTCAGAACCCTCAATAAGCACGGTGAGGTTGAGGTCGGTTCCACCGTGAGCGTCGAGTGCGCGCAGGGCCGCTAGGTGCATAGCGACGTTGCCCTTGCAGTCCGCGGCGCCGCGGCCGTACCAGCGGCCATCGCGCTCGGTCAGCGTGAAGGGATCGGAGCCCCAGGCCTCCGGGTTGCCGGCGGGCACGACATCATAGTGCGAGTAGAGCAGCACCGTCTTCGCGCCTTCCTTGCCGGGGCGCTTGGCGACGATCGCCGTGGAACCATCAGCAGTGGTGATGGCTTCGGGGGTGAAGCCGACGTCGACAAGCGCGGCGTGAACCCACTCCGCCGCCTTTGCAGTCTGCTCCTCTAGGCCCGGCTCGTTGTGGACGGAATTGAAGGAGACGAGCTCCTTGAGCTGCTGGAAAATGGTATCGCGGTCGTTGCTGACAAACTCAGAAATCTTGGTCATGCCCTCCAACCTACTCGTATCCCCGAATCGGTCTATCGACAAGTAGGGAGTAATATATCCCGGGTTCTAGTAACTATTCCTTAGAAAGGACCTGACATGGCGACGACGACCGCCGAAGGTTCCCAGTCCACGCTCCGCGAGCTCACGCTGCGCGGCATTATTATCGGTGGCCTCATCACTCTGATCTTTACTGCCGCCAACGTGTATCTCGGCCTTAAAGTAGGACTGACATTTGCCACGTCCATTCCTGCCGCCGTGATTTCCATGGCGGTGCTGCGCCGCTTTGCCGGGCACAACGTCAAAGAGAACAACATTGTGCAGACCATCGCGTCGGCAGCCGGTACCTTGTCCGCCATCATCTTCGTGCTCCCAGGCCTGGTGATGGTGGGCTACTGGCAGGGCTTTTCCTTCATCGATACCGCCGCGGTGTGCGCCATCGGTGGTGTGCTCGGCGTGATGTACTCCATCCCGCTCCGCCGCGCGCTGGTGACGGGCTCGGACCTGCCCTACCCGGAGGGTGTGGCCGCGGCCGAGGTCCTCAAGGTGGGCGATAGCTCCGGTGAGGACGGCGAAGCCGCCCACGAGGAAAACGCGAAGGGCCTGCGCGTCATCGTCTTTGGCGGCATCCTCTCCGCGTTTATGGCTTTACTGGCAGCAATGAAGGCGGCTGCCTCCGAGGTGGCCACCTACTTCAAATTCGGCTCAGGTGCGACGACGCTAGGCACCTCCCTGTCGCTGGCGCTGGTCGGCGTGGGCCACCTTGTCGGACTGGCCGTCGGTATCGCCATGCTCGTCGGCGTGGTTATTTCCTACCTCATCCTGCTGCCCATCCTCACCGGTGGTGAGGGTCTGGGAGATCCGGCCGCCATCATGGAGACCGTCGATACGGTCTTCTCCGATAGGATCCGCTTCATCGGCGTGGGCACCATGGCCATCGCCGCCGTGTGGACGCTGATTAAGATTACGGGTCCGATTGCCAAGGGCATGGCTGAGTCCTTCGCCTCCTCCCGCAACCGCAAGGATGGCCAGCAAGTGGCAGTGGAGGAGCGCGATATTCCAGCGCCCTATGTCATTGGCACCATCTTGGTCCTGATGATTCCGATTGGACTTTTGCTGTGGAACTTCGTGTGCGGTACCGATATTCACGATCACATGGCCGTCCTGATCACGGTCTCCGTGCTCTTCACCTTGCTGGTGGGCCTCGTTATCGCGTCGGTGTGCGGCTACATGGCTGGCCTGATTGGTGCCTCTAACTCGCCGATTTCCTCTATTGGCATCATCGCGGTCATCGCCGCGGCGCTGCTGATTGCCGCCGTGACCCGCGGTACGGATGCGGAGCCGCTCTCGCTTGTGGCCTACACGCTGTTTACCGCGGCCATTGTCTTCGGCATTGCGACTATTTCCAATGACAACCTGCAGGACCTCAAGACTGGTCAGCTGGTTGGGGCAACGCCATGGAAGCAGCAGGTAGCACTCATCATCGGTGTCCTTTTCGGTTCCCTGGTGATTCCGCCGATTCTGCAGGTCATGCTCACCGGCTTTGGCTTCCAGGGCATGGAGGGCGCCGGCGAGGATGCGCTGGCTGCACCGCAGGCTGCGCTGATGTCCTCGGTGGCCTCCGGTATCTTTGATAGCTCTCTGCCATGGGATCTTATCGGTCTGGGCGCGGCCATTGGTGCCGTCATCATCATTGTGGACGAGTGCCTGCGCCACTTCACCGACAAGTACTCCTTGTCCCCGCTGGCTGTGGGCATGGGCATGTACCTGCCGGCGGCGATCACCATCGTGGTGCCGATTGGCGCTATCTTGGGCTACTTCTACAACCGTTGGGCGGCACGCCAGTCCAAGCCGGACTTTGTCAAGCGCATGGGTACGTTGCTGGCCACCGGCCTCATCGTCGGTGAGTCCCTCTTCGGCGTGGTCAACGCCGGCATTATCGCGGCCTCGGCCGGCGACTCCCCGCTGGAGATCTTCGAGGGCGGCACGGCAGCCAAGTTCATCGGCGTCATCCTCTTCATTGGCGGTATCGCCGCGGCTTATAAGTGGACGGCGAAGAAAGCTGCTTCTTAAGACAGCGTGATTGGTTCTTTTTAGCGGGCGGTGCGAAAGCACCGCCCGTTCGCTTATAGCGTTCGTGTTGAACCTTGCAGTCGGTAGGCCTGAGTGCCAGAATGGTCGCTAGCACTTCCACATGGCAAGTGCCAGAAATAAACAGAGTCATCTATGTGGTTGGGGCTGGAGAACACTCGCCAGCCGTGCCGTCGCGGGCGTCCGTCATAGATCAGACGTGAGTGTCGTCCTCAACAAAGCTTAAGGAGCACAAACACATGGCAAAGATTATTGCCTTCGATGAAGAGGCACGTCGCGGCCTCGAGCGTGGTCTCAACACGCTTGCCGATGCCGTCAAGGTCACCCTCGGCCCCAAGGGCCGCAACGTCGTCCTGGAGAAGTCCTGGGGCGCCCCGACCATTACCAACGACGGTGTCTCCATCGCGCGCGAGATCGAGCTCGAGGACCCGTACGAGAAGATCGGCGCTGAGCTGGTTAAGGAAGTAGCTAAGAAGACTGATGACGTCGCCGGTGACGGCACCACCACCGCTACCGTTCTGGCACAGGCTCTCGTGCGTGAGGGCCTGCGCAACGTAGCCGCTGGTTCCAACCCGATGGGTATTAAGCGCGGCATTGAGGCCGCCACCAAGAAGGTTGTTGACTCCCTGCTCTCCTCCGCAAAGGAAGTAGAGACCCAGGAAGAGATCGCCACCACTGCAGGTATCTCCGCCGCTGACCCGGCAATCGGCGAGAAGATCGCCGAGGCTATGTACACCGTGGGCAACGGCTCCGTGAACAAGGATTCCGTTATCACCGTTGAGGAGTCCAACACCTTCGGCGTGGACCTTGAGGTCACTGAAGGTATGCGCTTCGACAAGGGCTACATCTCCGGCTACTTCGCTACCGACATGGAGCGCCAGGAGGCAGTCCTCGAGGATCCGTACATCCTGCTGGTTTCCTCCAAGATCTCCAACATCAAGGACCTCGTCCCGCTGCTGGAGAAAGTCATGCAGACCGGCAAGCCGCTGCTGATTATCGCTGAGGATGTCGAGGGCGAGGCCCTGTCCACCCTCGTGGTCAACAAGATCCGCGGCACCTTCAAGTCCGTTGCTGTGAAGGCACCGGGCTTCGGTGACCGCCGCAAGGCCACCCTGCAGGACATGGCTATCCTCACCGGCGGCCAGGTTATCTCCGAAGAGGTTGGCCTCTCCCTGGAGACCGCTGAGATCGAGTACCTTGGCCAGGCACGCAAGGTTGTCGTGACCAAGGATGAGACCACCATCGTTCAGGGTGCCGGCTCCCAGGAGCAGATCGACGGCCGTATCAAGCAGATCCGTGCCGAGATCGAGAACTCCGACTCTGACTACGACCGCGAGAAGCTGCAGGAGCGCCTGGCCAAGCTGGCCGGCGGCGTGGCAGTCCTCAAGGTTGGTGCCGCTACCGAGGTTGAGCTCAAGGAGCGCAAGCACCGCATCGAGGATGCCGTGCGCAACGCTAAGGCTGCCGTAGAAGAGGGCATCGTCGCCGGTGGTGGCGTGGCTCTGCTGCAGGCAGCCGAGGTTCTGGATTCCCTCTCGGACCTCACCGGTGACGAGGCTACTGGCGTCAAGATCGTGCGCGAGGCACTCTCTGCTCCGCTGAAGCAGATTGCTCAGAACGCTGGTCTGGAGCCGGGTGTTGTCGCTGACAAGGTTGCCTCCCTGCCGGCTGGCCAGGGACTCAACGCCGCTTCTGGCGAGTACGTGGACCTGATGGCTGCGGGCATCAACGACCCGGTGAAGGTCACCCGCTCCGCGCTGCAGAACGCTGCGTCCATCGCAGCCCTGTTCCTGACCACCGAGGCGGTTGTGGCTGATAAGCCGGAGCCGGCCGGTGCAGGCGCTGGCATGCCGGACGCTGACGCAATGGGCGGTATGGGCTTCTAGTCCTTAGCTTCCCGGCCTGAAGTGCATTGCGGCTTCAGGCCTTAGCAAATTACGAGCTCCCCACGGTTGACCGTGGGGAGCTTTCTTCCTCTTGAGACACTTTTGTGTCCTTATAGCACCCCGAATAGGGGTAATTCGGGGTGCTTCGGCGAAAAATATTTCGCGAGTTTACTCTGTAAAGCAAGCCTATGAATCGTGGTTCAGGGAGCTAACGTTACGTTCTGAGGAAGATTTCTTAAGCCTTCATTTCGAGCGCTCCCTATTTCTGCAGATAGGCGCGTTGTTGCAGGCTGGGTTAATAGAAGATGAATTAATAACCTGAAAAGTGATTCTGATTTTCGGAGCGCTTTGCGCGAAAAATCACCCACGAATTCACTTGCAATGTGTCAGTGGTGTGCCAAAATAGTTCCTTGTGACGCCCGCTGAGGGTGTCTGCAAAACCGCAAACCCCCTCCGGGCAATCTCTTTACCCGGACTTCACAAGAGGAGACCACAATGGATCTTTCTTTCATCGGTGACCAGCTCGGTAACTTCGCTACCTTCGCTGACGGCATCAAGAAGCTCTTCACCGGCTTCGCTGGCGTCTTCGATACCATCGCTGGCGCTGCTAAGCAGGGTGACTCCTACGAGTTTGCTCCTAAGACCGAGCAGTTCAACTGGATGTCCTCCACCAAGTAAACCTTACGTGCCTTAGGGCACGTCATACATAAGACCTTTAATTTCCAAGGAGAATTACAATGGGAATCCTTTCCTCCACCGGTATCATCGGCGATATCCTCTCTGTTCTGTACAGCCTGGGCGACATGGCTTCCGGCGCTTCCAAGCTGATCGGCCTGCTCTAAAAAGCACGCTGCTCACGCAGTACTAAGCGTTAACCCCGCTGACCCATTCTGGGCAGCGGGGTTTCGCATTTCTAAAATTCGCCGTCGGACGGATGCCTAGGACTGGGCCGCCGGACTGAGTTCGGCCAGCGCGGTGGCGTGGTACGTTTTCGCAAATAAGCCCCCGAAATCAGGCGGTTTCATGAGCTTGCGTGCGAAAACGTACCAAGACGGCGGCGGCCAGGTACGGATCGATCATTTAAGCCCCCAAATCTTCAACTTTCGGGGGCACTAATTGTTAGAAACGTACATTCTGGGCGGATGCTGCCGCCCATCGGGCATACGGGGGTAAATCACGCGGCTACAACTTCTTTTATCGCGCCAGATGTCTGCTTCCTAGATAGAATTAAAGGTATGGCTGACATTAAAGACGACGAACTCCCCGAGATCGACCTTGCGCAGACCGACGGCTACGTCGTCGATGACTCTGATGAAGATGATCCCTCGCTGATCATGCCGGATGGCTCGCCTGTCGAGACTTGGCGCGAGAACTACCCGTACGAGGAGCGCATGACGCGCGATGAGTACGAATCCATCAAGCGCGCCCTGCAGATTGAGCTGCTGAAATGGCAGAACTGGACGAAGGAAACCGGCCAGCGCCACATTATCCTCTTCGAGGGCCGCGATGCCGCGGGTAAGGGCGGCACCATTAAGCGTTTCAACGAGCACCTCAACCCGCGTGGTGCGCGCACCGTGGCGCTGGAGAAGCCTTCCCCGCGCGAGTCCACGTCGTGGTACTTCCAGCGCTATATTCAGCACTTCCCGTCCGGTGGTGAAATCGTTTTCTTCGACCGCTCCTGGTACAACCGCTCCGGTGTGGAGCGCGTCATGGGCTTCTGCACAGAGTCCCAGCACGCAGAGTTCCTGCGCGAGGTACCGATGCTGGAGAACATGCTCCTAGGCTCGGGTATCTCCCTGACTAAGCTATGGTTCTCCGTGACTCGCAAGGAACAGCGCACTCGCTTCGCTATTCGCCAGATTGACCCCGTCCGTCAGTGGAAGCTTTCGCCCATGGACCTAGCGTCCTTGGATAAGTGGGATGATTACACCCGCGCCAAGGAGGAGCAGTTCCGCTACACCGATACGGAAGAGTCTCCGTGGATCACCATTAAATCCAACGACAAGAAGCGTGCCCGCATCAACGCGATGCGCTACGTGCTCTCCAAGTTTGAGTACACCAACAAGGACCACGAGCTCGTTGACCAGGTGGATGACAAGATTGTCAAGCGCGGTCGCGACCAGATCGGTGACTAATCACGGCACCCCGACCGCTCATTAGCGAGTCAGGCATAAAAAGGAGGCGGCAGGTAAACCTGCCGCCTCCTTTATTTTTTTATCTATTTCTTCCAGGGCTCGATAGGGTTTCCCTGCCACTCGGAGTTGCCCGGGACTTGGTCGCCACGCATCACCAAGGAGCCGGGGCCAACCGTTGCCACGCTGCCGATGACCGAGGCCGGCAGCGCCACCGAATGCGAGCCCAGGGTAGCGCCGGCCTTGATGGTGACGGTATCTAGGCTCATGACGCGGTCCTGGAAGAGGTGCGTTTGCACCACGGTGCCCGGGCCGACGGACGCGCCTTCGCCCACAAAGCACAGGTCCGTCTCCGGGAACCAGTAGGAATCGATCCAGGCGCCGCGGCCAATCGTCACGCCCAGCGCGCGCAGGCCCTGGTTGATTTCGCCCATGCCATAGGTGTGAGTAAAGAACCACGGGGCGGCCACCGCCTCCACGAAGGTGTCCTGTAGCTCGTTGAGCCACACGAAGGCGGACCACAGAGGGTGATCGCCAGCGGTCTGCGTGCCCACGCAGATCCACTTGACCGCCACGGTGATCGCCATCGCGATGGCGCCCGCCACCATGAGGATGAGGCCGCCGAGGGCCCAGGCGGTGGCGATGCCGAGGGCGTCGGCAAGAGCGTAGAGCGATGCCAACGTGCCCGCCAGCAACATGGCCGAGGTCATCGGAGCCAGCAGGCGCATGGTTTCAATCGCACCACGCGCGGCCTTGACCCCAAAGCCCGGGTTATAGGTGAGGGATTCGCCCTCCACACCGTCCACGTGGGCCTCCACGCGGCGCATGCGCTCCGGCGGGGAACCCCACCAGTTAGCACCAGACTTGGTCTTCTTCGGCGTCGAGGAGAGCACGGCAACCAGCGAGTTCTTCGATAGTTTGCGTCCGGGTCCGGTGATGCCAGAGTTGCCCACGAAGGAACGCTTGCCCACCTTGGTCTCACCCGTGAGCATCCACCCGCCACCGAGCTCATAGCCGCCGATCATGGTGTCATCCGCCAGGAACGCACCGTCCTTGACCTCGGTGAGCTTGGGCACCATGACGGCCGTGGAAATCTCCACGTCCTTGCCAATCGTCGCGCCCAAGGAACGCAGCCACGCCGGGGTGAGCTGCGAGGCATAGATGGGGAAGAGCTGCGTGCGGGCCTCGTCCATGAGGCGCTCGATGGCCCACAGGCGCCAGCCCTTGGCGGAGCGCACCGGTGCCACACCGGGCTTGATACCCAGCGAGAGGATGCGCACGCCCAGCCAGGTTTGCAGCATGAAGGTGGTGAATGCCGCAAGCGCGCCCAGCGGGGCGAAGAAGATGGAGCCGACGAAGGCAGAGCCCTCGGTCACCGCGATGAGGGCAACGACCACGGCAGCACCCACGGCCAGCGCCACGATGGGCTGGAGGGCCAGAAGGATAGAAGTAGCGCCGTAGATGGCTACCCACCACGGGCGGCGCTTCGGGGCATGCGATGGGAAGCGGTGCTTGGAGCGGCCCACCTTCTTGGCAGGAGATCCGGACCAACGCTGGCCGTCCTTGATCTTCTTGCGCCCAGTGACGGTGGAGCCGGCCTCGACGTGGGCATCCTTGCCCACGACGGTGCCTGGAAGCAGCGTCGAGCGCGCGCCCACGCGAGCACCTTCCTTGACCTCAATGGCACCAACGTGCAGAACATCGCCGTCGAGCCAGTAGCCGGAGAGATCGACCTCGGGCTCAATTGCGGCGTGCTTGCCCAGGGTTAGCAGACCCGTTACAGGCGGCAGCGAGTGCAGGTCCACTCCGCGGCCCATCTTCACTCCCAGCGCGCGGGCATAGTTGTTGACCCACGTAGCACCCGCAATCGAGCGCGAGCCAGAAGCATCGGCCCAGCGCTCCGCTGCCCAAATGCGCAGGTGCGTGGAGCCGCCGCGCGGGTACTCGCCGGGCTGAATACCGGCGGTAATCAGCCGCGCGCCGAAACCACCGATGGGGATGCGGCCGATGGGGGTGACAAAGATGACGATAAGGAGGATGACCAGCCACCATGGCGTGGTCATGGCCCACTCCACGCCCAGCAGGTTCGCCAGGTTGGAGCCCAGCAGCAGCCAGGCCAGCCACGTCGTGGCGGCCAGCGTCATCACGGGGATCTGGATGAGTGTTTGCGCGAGGCGCGTGCCGGCGCCGACGGGCTTCACCTCGCGTGCGGGTCCGGCGTCCTCGACGGACTCGGCACCGGCAAGCTGCTCCGCCAGGGAACCCAGGCGCGGGTGGTCGTAGAGATCGCGCACGGCCACGGTGGGGAAGCGCTCGCGGATGCGGCCGACCAAGGTCGCCGCGGCCAGCGAGGTGCCGCCGAGGGAGAAGAAATCAGCGTTGACGTCCTCCACGGAAACACCCAGGGTGTCCACCCACAGCTCCGCCAGCCACTGCTCGGTGGGGTTGAGGCCGTCTGCCTCCACGCCCACTCCCGGCAGCGGCCACGGCAGGGCTTTCTTATCCACCTTGCCGGAGGTGCGAATCGGTAGCTCCTCCATGACGCAGATGCGCGGGACGAGCGCTGCCGGCATGGACTCCGCCAGGCGGGCGTGCGCGGCCTCGTGGTCGAAGCCGGCATCCGGGTCATCCAGGGAGACGTAGCCGACGAGCACGGACTCGCCGCCCGGTGTCTTCTGCACGGCCACGGCGGAGTTGTACACGTTCGGCAACGCGGCGACGTTAGCTTCGACCTCACCGAGTTCGATGCGGCGGCCACCAATCTTGACCTGGTCATCGACGCGACCCACAAAGTACAGGCCGTCCTCTTCCAGGCGCACGTGGTCACCGGTGCGGTAGGCGCGCTCCCAGCCCAGGGACTCCAGCGGCGCGTACTTCTCCGCATCCTTCACCGGGTCCAGGTAAGCAGCCAGGCCCACACCACCGATGACGAGCTCGCCCACCTCACCGATGTTCACGGGGACGCCGTGCTTGTCGACGACCACCAGGTCCCAGCCCTTCAGCGGCAACCCAATCGACACGGGCTTGCCCGGCAGCATGCGCTGCGCGCAGGCCACGACCGTGGCCTCGGTGGGGCCGTAGGTATTCCACATCTCGCGGTCCTCGGTGGCCAGGCGGTCCGTGAGCTCTTGGGAGCAGGCTTCGCCGCCGACGATGAGGAGGCGGATGTTGTCCAGGGCCTCGGCGGGCCAGAGGCCGGCCAAGGTTGGGACGGTGGAGACCACCGTGATGTCACGGCGAATCAGCCAGGGACCTAAGTCCATGCCGGAGCGCACCAGCGAGCGCGGGGCCGGAACCAAGCAGGCACCGTGGCCCCAGGCCAGCCACATTTCCTCGCAGGAGGCATCGAAGGCTACAGAAAGGCCAGCCAGGACGCGGTCCTCCGGACCGAGCGGACCGTGCGGGCTATCCACCAAAAAGAGGGCAGCCTCGGCATCAACGAAGGCGGCCGCGGAGCGGTGGCTTACGGCCACGCCCTTGGGCTTACCCGTTGAGCCGGAGGTGAAGATGATCCACGCGGTGTCTTCGGGTCGCGGTTCCTCGAAGGGGACGCCATCTCCACCGCCATCCTTTTCGTCGAACGCGGGGCGCGCCATCCGCGCCCCGCCCTCCCGCAACATGCGGAAACCTTCGTCGGTGAACACACCATCGATGTCGGCCTCGCCGAAGACCATCTCGGCGCGCTCGTCGGGGTCGTCGGCATCGACGGGCACGTAGGCCGCGCCGGCGGCGAGCGTGGCCAGGATGGCCAGGTAGAGCTCGCGCTTGCCCGAGGTCATGCGGATGCCGATGCGGTCGCCACGGCGCACACCGCTGGCGTGGAGTTCGGTGGCCCATGCGGAGACGTCGGCAAGCAGTTCGGCGTAGGTGAGGATTTCACCGTCGTCGAGGGCCGCGGCCTCGGGGAAGTGCGCGGCTGTGGTCTTAACGATATCCCAGAGGGTGCGCGCCGGTGCGGCCTCATCACCAAGGAGGTAGTGCTTGGGGACCTCGGGCATTACCGGGGTCTCGGGCTCGTCTGTGTGTAGGGCATGGCGGCCCCCTGTACTGGGAAGATTATCGGGTTCCGTCATTTAAGCATCACTGCTTTCTGTATCGGCAGGTGTGTCCGCCGCGATGATGGCGGTGGCCAGTTTGCGCAGGTGCTTGAGCTGCTTGTTGGTGGACGCGTCGAGGGCTTCGTCCTCGGCCTTCGCTACCAAAACGGTGAGCTCTTTGTGCGCCTTCACGCCTTTCTTGGTGGAGGCAATGATTTGGCGGCGGCGGTCCTTGGAGTCACGCTCACGCTTAACCCAATTGCGAGACTCCAGTGAATCCAGCAGGCGCACCATGTCGGAAGCGTCAATGGCCAAGGTTTCCGATAGTGCGGACTGGGAGGACGCGGCTTCCGCAACCAGGCAGGTGAGAACCCAGTACTCGCGCAGGGTGGTCTTCTGCGTTTGTAGTGCGGCCTCGACGCCTTCGCGGGTGCGGCGGCGGAGGCGCTCCAGCTGGAAGGAGGGGGACTCTAGGAGCGAGGTGGGAATCGATACGGAGTTAAAGGTAGGCATGCCGACGATACTACGCGCCTACCGTAGCAAACTTAAATCATGGGTTATGGCCCACTAGTTTGGGTAAACCATGGGGCGGCCTTGGGCCTTCCATGCGTCCGTGCCGCCCTCGACATTGATGACGTCCCAGCCTTTCGCGTGCTCGAGGTACTGGCAGACCTGCATGCTGCGCCCGCCTGCATGGCAGATGACGTAGATATCGCGGTCCGGGTCAATCTCGTCGAGGCGCTCTACGAGGTGTCCCATCGGAATGTGCGTGGCGCCTTGGGCATGCTCAGTGTTCCACTCGTGGCCCTCGCGGACGTCGATGAGCTGGGCGTTTTCAGGTACTTCAGTGGGTTGTACGTTCTGCATGCGCACCAGCTTACGGGGTTTTCTTGCGGGACTGGTTGGGGCACTTTACTGTGAGGAGTACGGGGTGGGGTAATCAATCGGAGGGGGCTAAATGGAGGAGATTGTCGGCCGCGCAGGCGCAGCGGCAGCGGCCAAAGGTGAGGCGATCAAAATTACGCGGGGGCTGTACCTACCGCGTGAACCAACGGCATACGAGCTAGCGCAGGTGCTCAGCCGGCATTGGCCAGACAGTGCGTTGGACGGATATTCCGCAGCGATGGTGCTTCTTGAGCGGAAACCTGGCTTTCCACTGCAGCTCATTCGCGAAAAAGGCTTAGAGGATACGCGCTTTTATGTCGGTCGCCGCGCCCGCCCAAAGGGGGTATTTCCCTATGACGGGATAAACGTCTGCAATCCACTGCAGGCGGTGGAGGCCATAGAAGAAAAGCACGCGGTGAAGTTCCTGGAAACGTTCTTGTCTGGTAGGGACGCGGAAAAGCGGCTGAAGTTGCTCTCCATGGACTTTCGGCGGTTCCCGCAACACACTCGGCGAGTGTTAGAGAAAGCAGTCATCGGTGCGGATAGTGTGCCCGAGTGGGCTCTTACTCGTGCTCTGGAGCCCTTCTTTAAGGTGCTCAACAACGCGAAAATTGGCCCCTACCGGTGGGATCTCCTTTTAGAAGAGCACAAGATTGCCATCGAGGTCGACGGATACGCTTATCACCGCGGGGAAAACCGCCGGCAGTTCGAGCTTGACCGTCAAAAGCTAAATGATGTGGTGCATCGCGGCTATACGCCCCTCCACTTCACCGCGACCACGATTGAGCATCATTTGGACAAGGTGGTGGAGCAGGTGCGCGGGGTGGCACAAGGGACGAAACGGTATCTGGACCCGCCGTGGATGTGGCACCGGTTCTTTGTGTGAGTGTGCGAGGGGGTTTGATGTCGTTCACGGTAAATAAGGCCGAAAAATCGCGAAAATTTGGGCCTTATTTACCGTGAGCGTAGTCAAGATAACGTGCTCGAGGGGCGAAAGCATACAGCTGCTACCCGTGTGGAGTACGGGGTCAAAACGGCAGCGGCCGGTTTAGCGGTGCGCGGAGAGGTACTCCAAGATTGCCTTGACGCGGCGGTTGTCTTCACTGGGATCTAAACGCAGCTTGGTGAAGATATTGGAGACGTGCTTGGCCACCGCGGCGGAAGACAGGACGAGCTCGGCGGCGATGTCCTTGTTGGACTTGCCGCGCGACATCAATTCGAGCACCTCGCGCTCGCGCGGGGTGAGTTCGCCCAAGCCGCTGCGCCCAGAACTCATGAGGGCCTGCGCCACGGTGGGATCGATGACGGTACCGCCCTGGGCCACCACGTCCAAGCTGGAGAGGAAGTCCCGCACCTCGGAGACGCGGTCTTTCAAAAGGTAGCCGGTCCCGGCATCAGGGGAGTCGAAGAGCTCCACCGCGTATGCGGGGGCTACATACTGGGAGAGCACCATGACGGGTAAGCCCGGGTAGGCATTTCTCAAGTTCACGGCGGCTTTCAAACCGTCATCGCCCATGGCCGGTGGCATGCGCACGTCCGTGATGACGATATCCGGGAGCTCATCGCGCAGCTTGTCCACCACCGCCTCGAGCGCCGGCGCAGAATCCGCCTGGCCCACAATCGAATGCCCGCGGCGCTCCAGAAGGCCGGCGAGACCCTCACGCAGAATGGCGGAATCATCCGCCACCACGATTCTCAAACTCATTTCTTACACTCCTGACTGTCCGCGATCGAGAAGAAGAGGAATCGAGCACGCCAGTCTCGTGGGCCCGCCCGGGGGAGACGATAAAGTCATCTCTCCGCCGAAAGCGGCGAGGCGCTCGGCCATCCCCGCTAGGCCGTGGCCTTGTACAACCTGCGCGCCGCCCGGCCCCTCATCCACCACGGTGATTTTTAAAGAGGCATCTGCGGTCACTAAAACGGAGACCGGCGCGCCGGGCGCGTGCTTGGCCGCATTCGTCAGAGCTTCCGTGCCGAAGAAGTAGCCGCAGGCCAGCACGGAAGCGGAGAGTTTTGGCAAAGGATGCGGGGCGAAGACGCTGACGTGGGGGCCGTGGGAAGAAGCAGCGTCGGCAAGCGCGGCGACCAAACCATGATCCTGCAGGACCTGCGGGTGGATGCCGTGCACCGTGGCACGCAGGGAGTGCAGGCCGCGGTCCACGTCCTGCTTGGCGGCGGTGAGCAGCTCGGCGAGGTCTGCGGGGGCGTCGAGAAGTGCCTCTCCCAACTTCATGCTCGCGGCCACGAGGTATTGCTGCGCGCCGTCGTGCAGGTCGCGCTCGATGCGTGCGCGCTCCACCTCATAGGCATCCGCGATGGCGCGGCGCGAGGCCGTGAGCTGCGCAATCTTCTGTGCTTGCTGTTGCTCATGGTTGGCGGGCTGGGGCTTTCTTCGGAACACGGCTTTCAGCATAACGGGCGCCACCGACTACAGGGGTAGTGCTGGCACTACCGTAAAGAGCAACGCTAGGGCTGTTCTTTCTGCGGGCCCTTCACGGTGGAATGAGAGACATGGCACAGACACTTTCCCTGACAGACATCACCAAGGATTTTGGCGGCGGCCCGGTGCTCGCCGGAATCTCCCTCGACATTGAACCGGGCGAGCTCGTGGCCGTCATGGGGCCGTCCGGCTCCGGCAAGTCCACGCTGCTGCACTGCATGTCCGGCGTGCTGACCCCCACGCACGGCAGCGTGCGCTACGGAGATGAGGAGCTCTCCGCGCTTGGCGACGGCCCCCGCTCCCGCCTCCGCCTGCGCAACTTCGGCTTCGTCTTCCAGGATGGTCAATTGCTGCCGGAGCTGAGCAACGTGGATAACGTGGCGCTGCCCGCGATGCTTAACGGCGTTTCGCGCGGTGCTGCACGCAAGCGCGCGATGGAGCTGCTGGACCAGCTGGGATTGGGTGGTCTGGCGGAGCGCCGCCCTGCGCAGGTGTCCGGTGGCCAGGCGCAGCGCGTGACTATCGCGCGTGCGCTGGTGGCCAATCCGGGCGTGGTCTTCGCCGACGAGCCCACCGGTGCGCTGGACCAATCCACGGGTCACGAGGTCATGCAGATGCTGACCACCATCGTGCGCCAGTCCGGGGCGAGCCTGGTCATGGTCACGCACGACCCGAAGGTGGCCGACTGGATGCAGCGCCGCGTGGAGATTCGCGATGGCATCATCCACGATGACCGCCGCCTCGAGGTGATTCGATGAACACCGCGACTTTAGTCTTTGACCTGCAGCGCGAATCCATTCGTGCGCGCTCCGGAACAGGAA
This sequence comes from Corynebacterium sp. UMB6689, assembly GCF_030215295.1. NCBI lineage: Bacteria > Bacillati > Actinomycetota > Actinomycetes > Mycobacteriales > Corynebacteriaceae > Corynebacterium > Corynebacterium sp. UMB6689. The sequence continues at coordinate 46,823 of NZ_JASOLS010000006.1, forward strand.
TTGTTTCCTTGCTGGCCATTGTGAGCCTGACCATTGGGTCCGCCATCGCCTTCCTCGTTGCGGGCGGTACGTGGATGTTTTGGGAACGCGCTCAGCACGTGGAGGAGGCGGCACCAGCCTTGAAAGAGGCCTTCGGAAACGAGATGGAGGCCTTCCTTTACCCGTGGTTTGCCCTGGCTCTGCTGGCCTGCGCCTTCATTCTTCCGGCGCTGTTTAACCTCACAGCCCAAGCCGCCGTCCTCGGAGCCTCCGGCCGAGAGCAGCGCCTGGCCACCCTGCGCCTTCTAGGGTTGAGCTCCCGCCAGGTGGAGCGCATGGCCATCGTGGAGACGGGCCTGCAAGCCATCATCGGCATCGTGCTCGGTGGGCTGATCAGCCTGCTCATCGCGCCGGTCTTTACGCAGGTGGACTTCCAGATGCGTTCTATTGCTGTATCCGAGATTCTTCTCCCGTGGTGGGGTTATCTAGCCGTGGCCGGTGTGCTCTTTGTGTTGGCTATCGGTGCGGCACTCGTCGGCATGCAGCGCGTGCGCGTGAGCCCCCTGGGTGTGGCCAAGCGCCAGATGCCCGCGGCCTATCGCTGGTGGCGCGTCATCGTCTTCCTCATCATCGCGGGTATCGGTGGTGTGTTGCTCTCCGGAAAGGCGGGCCCGCCGACCGCCATGGTCATCGTGGTCATGTTTGGCATGGTGATGAGCATCAACCTCATTTCCCCTTTTATCTTGCAGCTCGGCGCACACATCATGTCTCTCTTTCCTGGCACCGCGCACTTCGTGGCCTGCCAGCGAGTGGCGGGCAATGCGCGCCCGGCATGGAAGCGGAGTGCGGCCATCGCGTTCTTCGGCTATTTGGCGGGCTTTCTCGTTGCCGCCCCCTTGGGCTCCGACGCCTTGGCTCTCGTGCTCAAGGAAGATCCCGGAATGAACGTGGTATTCAAAGACATCTCCACCGGTGTCTTATTAACCCTCATCTTCGGCTTCACGCTGACCACCATGTCCATCATTCTGGGGCAGGTCTCCGGCATCTTCGAAGACAAGGAACTCATCCGCTCCCTGGATCTCATGGGCGTGCCGCGCGGCTTCCAGTTCCGCTCCGGTGTCCTGACCATCATGGGGCCTGTGGTGGGATTGAGCTTCTTCGGCTTCCTTTTCGGCGGCGGGATCGCCTCGCTGATGTTCTTCTCCAGCGTCGAACAAAGCAATGTCGACGTTCTTGGCCGTCTGCTCATGGCCTTCGGATTCCTAGCCGTGGGCTGGCTGGTCACGCTGCTTGCCATTATCCTTGTTGAGCCCCTGCGCGGCTACGTGCTGCGAACCGGAGGGAGAAAAGAATGAAAACTGTACTGAAAATCTTCGGCGGACTTTTTCTCGTTGCCCTCATCGCCGTGGCTGCGGCCGTGTATTTCTTCGGCCCCTCTTACGGTGGGGCATTCTTCGGAAAACCCGTGTTTCTTTTCAATGCCAGCGAGAAGCGCATCAATACCGCGATGGTGGATACCGCAGCGCTCTCCGGAATCTATGGCGAAAGTGAGGAATTCCAGCGCGCACGCGAGGCCTTCAAGGAGGACCCCACGAACACCGAGCTCCTCGATGCCGCCATCAACGCCGCCGGCGGCAAGCACTCCAAGGTCTTTAGCACCGAAAAGGAAAAGGCCGCCGAAAGCACCGAGCCTTCGGTCGACTTCGAGGACGGCGTCCTGCGCGCGACCGTGCCCTCCATCGGCCGCCACGATGACGGCCAGGCCTACGCCGATACGCTCGCTCAAGGTCTGGCCGCGCACCCGGAGGCCTGCGCTGCCGTGGTGGATCTGCGGAGCAATGACGGCGGCGACATGGGGCCGATGTATGCGGGCTTAAGCCCCCTGCTACCGGATGGCACCGCGCTCTCCTTCGTCAGCCGTATGGGCACAACTGACGTGGTCATCGACGGAAACTCCGTGACCGGCGGAGGTACTGCAACCACCACAGCGGGCGGCAAGCTCGACGTTCCCGTCGCCGTGCTGACCGACGGTGAGACCGCCTCCTCCGCCGAAGCCACCCTCTTGGCCTTCCGCGGGCTGGACAACGTGCGGACCTTCGGTGAGCCGACTGCCGGCTACGCCTCTGCCAACGTGGTCCTGGATTATCCGGACGGCCGCTCGCTCATGCTCACCACGGCCAAGGACAAGGCGCGCACGGGCGAGGAATTCGCCGAGGACCCCATCGCTCCCGATGCCCCGGAATCCGAGCTCGACGGCTGGCTCGCGTCCCACTGTAGTTAGTTAGCTGCAGTGTTAGTAAGCCGCAGCGTTAGTCAGCCCAGTTCGTTGTCGGCACGTTGCGGCTGAACAGCTGCAACGCTAGCCTGCCCAACGCTCGCCTTCCCACCGCCAGTAGTGGTGCCACTTCCACGGCGGAGGCACGAACTCACCCCGCCCTTGTATGACCGCGAGAACCTGGTACACAGCGACGTCGAGGTGGTGCTCAATCGTGGCGGCGGTGAAGTGGAGGGGCCGGTAGCCGCGCTGGATGGCGTCGTTAAGCTTCTGGCGGTCGATTTCGAAACGCTGCCGGTTCTCGCCTTTGTGATAGGCATAGCCGTCCACCTCGATGGCCACCTTGTACTCCTCTAGCACCAAGTCCCAGCGGTAGGACCCAACCCGCACGTTGTTGCGGACCTTGACGTGCGGCTCGAGACCCCGGGTGAGGTCGCGCTCCGGCTTGCTATCCGCCCCAACGATGGCCTTCTCTAGGATTTCACGCGTGTGCTTGGGCAGGCGGCGAAAGTCCAGCTGTTCGGTCTCGATGCGCGAGCGTCCGTGCGGCCCGGCGAAGAAGGCTTCGATGAAGGCTACGGCATCCTCCTGCGCCATCGTCTCAATGCATTGCAGGGGACTACATACATTGACTCCGTTCATGCTGCCCAGTGCCTTGGGGCGCGCCCGCCGACTGCGAAAGTACGTGCTCGATGGGAGAGTGGAGTCGCGAATAAACTCGAGCGGGAATTGAAGGGGCTGTTCTAAGTACCGGCGAGCGGCGGAATAGCCGTCAAGCGCTAAGTCAGGCCATTCACGCGACATGATTTGTGCTAGCTGAAGCGGTGTTGGCTCCTTTGAGAGGTAAAAGCCATTCGCAATCTTGATGGCTCCCTTGCGCCGAGCCCCGCGGGAGACATCGCGTCCCCGATAAATCTCAATCAATGTTCCCCCCGGAACGAAAAAGGTACGTTTTCGCAAATAGTGGCGAAAAACTGGTAGGTTTTCAGCCCTTATTTACCAAAACGTACCTGACAGTGCTCTAGCTGGCACGCGGAAGCAGCGGCTTACTTGAAGCGAGCCTTCGCTTCCTCGAGGATCTTCTCTGCCTCAGCCTTGTCGCCCCAGCCGGAGCCGGTTACTTCCTTGTTCGGCTCCAGGTCCTTGTAGCGGGTGAAGAAGTGCTCGATCTCATCCTTGATGTGCTGCTCCACATCGTTGATGTCCTGGTAGCGCTCCCAGCGCGGGTCATCGACGACGGCGAGCAGCTTGTCGTCGCCGCCGGCCTCGTCGGTCATCTTGAACACGCCGAGGACACGAGCCTCTACGACAACGCCGGGGAAGACCGGCTCCGGGAGGATGACCAGTGCGTCCAGCGGGTCGCCATCCTCACCCAGGGTGTGGTCGATGAAGCCGTAGTCAGCCGGGTAGGCCATCGGGGTGAACAGGTAGCGGTCGAGGTGGACCTTGCCGGTCTCGTGGTCGATCTCGTACTTGTTGCGGGAGCCCTTAGGGATCTCGATGGTTACTTCAACGCTCACGGCTGAATCCTCCATAACTATTAGGTTGGTATGTGCTCCGCTTAGTCTACCGCGCTAGTCTAAAGGGCGATGAAAGCTAAGCATGTCTGGTGGAGTACTGCGGCCCTCGTCACGGCTGGTGCCGTGGCGGCGACGGCCGCCGTGGGCGTAGAAGTCCAGCGCACCTACGATCACCTGGACCACGGCCAGCCCTATAAGCAGGAAGAACCCACAACACTGGTCCAGCCCGTCGAGCCCGGCGATTTCGACGCCGCTGCGCTCAAAGCCAGGTTGGATGAGCTGGGCAAAGACAAGGCTCTAGCTACTTTCGGCGGGCAGGTCATCGACACCACCACCCACGAGGTGCTGTGGGAGCGCGAGCCCGCGAAGCCGCTGACCCCGGCCTCCGCTACTAAGGTCCTCACCCTCGCCGCAGCAACACTCGCTCTCGATGAGGAAGAGCGCCTCACCACCGAGGTGGTCGCAGGTGCGCACGAGGGCGAAGTTGTTATCAAGGCCGCCGGCGATGTCTGGCTGACGGACGAGCGTCTCGATGAGCTGGCGGAACAGATCCAGCAGAAGATGGATACCGTCACGCGAGTCTCCATCGACACCTCCATCTGGGCCGGTCCCGACCAGGCACCAGGCTGGGACGATGACAATATCGATGGCGGCTATGTCGCTCCCATCCAGCCTGCCATGCTCTATGGCGGGCGCATTGGGGAAAAGACCGGCGACGTTCCGCGCTCCCACGAGCCTGCCCTCGATGTAGCCCGCGCGCTGGCCGCCCGCCTGGGCGCCGACAAAGCCGACTTAAGCTCAGCCCCCGAGAATTCCGAGGTCCTCGGCACCAGCGAGTCCGAGCCACTGGCCCTGCGCGCCCAGGAAGCAATAAAGTATTCAGACAACGTCATGGCGGAGGCCATCGCCCGCGAGCTGGCCGTCGGCCAGGGCACGGAAGCAAGCTTCGACGGCGCCACGATGGCCATCCTCGACGAGCTGCGTGGCGCCGGCATCGACGTCAACGGCGTCACCGTCAAGGACGGCTCCGGCCTCTCCCGCGATAACCGCATTCCCGCTGGGCTCCTCGCCCACATCGCGGACCAAGCCGTAGCCACCGACGAGCTTCGCCCGCTCTTGGGCTACCTCCCTCTTGCCGGTGGCGAAGGAACCCTCTATGAGCGCTATCACGATTCTTCTGCGCGCGGATTTGTTCGCGCCAAGACCGGCACCCTCACGGGAACTTCCGCGCTGACCGGTACCGCCCAGGGCCAGTCGGGCCGCGTCTACGCCTTCGCCTTCCTGGTCAACGACGGCGAAGTCACCTCCGCCCGTCAGGCCCAAGACGCCCTCGCCGCCGCACTTCATGACTTCTAAGAAACCTTTTTGGCCACGTAAAAGCCCCAACTTCTTGGCCTGCCGCGTCGCCGTCCGCGCTGTGGTGGGTGAGCAACCACGCGCCATAGCGGTGGGTCTATCCGGCGGCGCCGATTCCTTGGCGCTGACCGCAGCACTCCTCGCGGAGGGGCACGAGGTGACAGCGCTGTGCGTCGACCACGGTCTGCAGGAAGGCTCGGCCGCGCAGGCGCGCCGAGCTGCTGAGCAGGCCCGCGCCTTGGGGGCGGGAGCGGATGTGTTGCGGGTGGACGTCGCCAAGCAAGGCTCCGTCGAGGCCGAAGCCCGCGCCGCCCGGTACCGTGCCTTCGCGCCTTGGGCTGAGGTGGCGGTGGCGCATACCGCCGATGACCAGGCTGAAACCCTGCTGCTCAGCGCCCTCCGCGGGAGGGTGGCGGGCATGCGCGAGCGCTCCGCGGTGGAAGGTGTACGCATCCTGCGGCCCCTACTGAGCGTGCGCCGCGCCCAGACCGAGGCCGCCTGCGCGGAGCTGGGGCTGGAGGTCTGGCAGGACCCCCAGAACCAGGACCTGGCCTTCCGCCGCGTAGCACTGCGCCGCGAGATCCTCCCGCGACTGCAGGAGATCGTGGGTGGAGACCCCGTCCCGGCCCTAGCCCAGGCAGCCCACGACGCCGCGCTTGACGACGCCCTCCTCAGCACCCACCCCACCACCGACTGCACCGAGCTGGCCGTTCTTCCAGAACCGAAGCGCCGCCGGGCGATCGCCGCGTGGCTGCGCGAAGAAGGAGCGGAGGTTACGCGCGAGGCGGTGCGCGGCATCGATGCCCTGTGCACGCGCTGGCATGGACAAGGCCCCGTCGCCGTCCGCAGCGAAAAGAAAGGTACAAGGTTGGAAGTAGCACGCGTTGGTGGCAAACTGTCACTATTGCCTCGGTCAGCAAAGGAGCGCTCACGTGCACGACACCCATGAATCAGCCGTCCCCGCCCACCCCTACGGAGAGGACATCAAAAACGTTCTCATCGCCGAAGACGATCTTCAGGCGCGCATCCAGGAGATGGCGGACCGCGTTGCCGAGAAATACCGCAACACCGACGAGGACCTCATCTTGGTCTGCGTGCTCAAAGGCGCGGTCTTCTTCCTGACGGACTTCGCCCGCAAGCTCAGCATCCCCTCCCAGCTGGAGTTCATGGCGGTCTCGTCCTACGGTAACTCGGCTTCCTCCTCGGGAGTGGTGCGGATTCTAAAAGATCTGGACCGCGATATCGAGGGCCGCGATGTGCTCATCGTGGAGGACATCATCGACTCCGGCCTGACCTTGTCCTGGCTCATCCGCAACCTGCAGGGCCGCCAGCCGCGTTCCCTGGAAGTGGTCACGCTGCTGCGCAAGCCCGAAGTAGTCAAGGCGGAGCTGGATCTTTTTGACGTGGGCTTTGACATCCCTAACGAGTTCGTCGTGGGTTATGGCCTGGATTTCGCGGAGCGCTATCGCGATCTTCCTTTCGTGGGCACGCTGGACCCCGCGGTCTACAGCAACGACTAGTCTTTTCTTGTCCTCTCACCATGAGGCCTCGAATTCGCAAGGTAATTAATGAAAAATAAGAACATCATTCGCTATGGCTCGATCGCGGGCCTGGTTCTCATTCTGCTGTACGCCTTTACGTTCTTTAGCAACGATGCCCGCAGCTTCAAGCAGGTTGACACCTCGGTGGCCATGCAGCAGCTGGCGGATCGGAACGTTGAGGAAGCGCAGATCGATGACCGCGAGCAGCAGCTGCGCCTCAAGCTCAAGGAACCAGTAACGGTCGAAGAGCAGGAGGGCATCGAGGAGGTCATTGCCAAGTACCCGGCACGCGCCTCCGAGCAGGTCTTCAACGCGGTGAAGGATTCTGGTGCGGATAAGTACCAGACCAAGGTCACACAGGATTCCTTCATTGGCTCCATGATCAGCTTCCTGCTGCCGATGCTGATCCTCTTCGCGCTGCTGTTCTGGATGATGACCCGCATGCAGCAGGGCGCGGGCGGCATGTTCGGCATTGGTGGTTCCAAGGCGAAGGAGCTGACCAAGGACATGCCTACCAACACCTTCGCGGATGTGGCCGGCGCGGATGAAGCTGTGGATGAGCTGCAGGAAATCAAGGACTTCCTGGATGATCCGGAGCGCTACCATGAGCTGGGCGCAAAGATCCCGCGCGGCGTGCTGCTTTATGGCCCGCCGGGTACCGGTAAGACCCTTCTGGCCCGCGCGGTCGCGGGCGAGGCTGGCGTGCCTTTCTATTCCATTTCCGGCTCCGACTTCGTGGAGATGTTCGTCGGCGTGGGTGCCTCCCGCGTGCGTGACCTGTTCAAGCAGGCCAAGCAGAACAGCCCGTGCATCATCTTCGTCGATGAGATTGACGCTGTGGGTCGCCAGCGTGGTTCCGGCACCGGCGGTGGCCATGATGAGCGCGAGCAGACGCTGAACCAGCTGCTCGTGGAGATGGATGGCTTCGGCGACCGCGAAGGCGTCATCCTCATCGCCGCGACCAACCGCCCCGACATTCTGGACCCGGCGCTTCTGCGCCCGGGACGCTTCGACCGCCAGATCCCGGTGACCAACCCGGACCTGGCCGGCCGCGAGCAAATCCTGCGCGTGCACGCCAAGGACAAGCCGCTGGCTAAGGAAGTGGATGTGGCGCAGCTGGCCAAGCGCACCGCCGGTATGTCCGGCGCGGACTTGGCCAACGTGCTCAACGAGGCTGCCCTGCTCACCGCCCGCATCGGCGGCAACGTCATTACCTATGACGCGCTGGAGGAGGCCACCGACCGCGTCGTCGGCGGCCCGCGCCGCCAGGGCAAGATCATCTCCGAACATGAGAAGAAGGTCACCGCCTACCACGAGGGCGGCCACACCCTGTCCGCGTGGGCGCTGAAGGATATCGAGCGCGTCTACAAGGTGACCATCTTGGCCCGCGGCCGCACCGGCGGCCATGCCATGACCGCGCAGGAAGACGATAAGGGCATGTACACCCGCGATGAGTTGTTCTCACGCCTCGTCTTTGCCATGGGCGGGCGCGCCGCGGAAGAGCTCGTGTTCGGAGCACCCACCACCGGCGCTTCTTCGGATATTGAGCACGCCACCAAGATTGCGCGCTCCATGATCACAGAGTATGGCTTCAGCCCGGATTTGGGAACCGTCAAGTACGGCAAGGAGCAGGGCGATCCCTTCGCCTATGCCGCCGGCGGCGGTGGCTCCATCGACTATTCGGATGCCGTGGCCGCCAAGATTGATGAGCAGATGGCCTACCTGCTGGACCGCGCGCACCAGCAGGCCTATGACATCCTTTCCGAGCACCGCGACTACCTGGATAAGCTCGCCGAGATGCTCTTGGAGAAGGAAACCCTGCGCCGCCCGGACCTCGAGGGCATCTTCGAAGGCATTGAGCCGCGCGAGGCTTTCGACGTCTTCCCGAACGAGGACGCCCGCTTCCCGCGCCAGGCTGGCCGCGAGCCGGTGAAGACCCCGGTCGAGCTGGCCCAGGAGCGCGGCGAGGAGTTGCCGAAGCGCATGACGCTTCTCGACGCCTCCCGTGCCGCCCGCGAGCGCCGCCACGCGGAGCTCGAGCGCGCGAAGAAGAACGGCGACGAGACTGCCGCCGCGACATCGGCGGCGCCGGTCGAGGAGATCGGCTTCAGCTTTGGCCAGCACGCAGGCGACTTTGTGGATCCGGAGAAGGGCAATACCTTCTTCGGCGAGTCCGATATCACCGAGCCCACCGGCCGCGAGCTCAGCGCAGATGAGGCCGCCAGCGATGGGGCGCAAGAGGAGACCGTGGCCCCAGAACAGGCCGGCCCTAGCCACGAGGACACCCAAGAGATTCCGCGTGTGCCGAATGCCGCTGCACCGCAGCCGGAAGCCCAGTCGCGACCGCGCGAACCGGAACGCCGCGGCCGCCATGCCAAGCCGGAGGATCACTCCTGGGGAGCACCCGGCTGGGGAGAGAACGAATACCGCAACAACCCGTACAAGGATGGCGACACCAATGAGCGATAACATCTCGGCGCAACACGACTTCGATCACGAGCGCGCCGAAGCAGCCATCCGCGAGCTGCTCATCGCCGTGGGCGAAGACCCCGATCGCGAGGGCCTGCGCGAGACCCCGGCCCGCGTGGCCCGCGCCTATGCCGAGGTCTTCGCAGGACTCCACCAGGATCCGACTGAAGTCCTGCACAAGACCTTTGCCGAGGAGCACCAAGAGCTTGTCCTGGTGCGTGATATTCCCATCTACTCCACGTGCGAGCATCACCTCGTGCCCTTCTACGGCACGGCGCACATCGGCTACATCCCCGGTCCCGACGGCCATGTCACCGGCCTGTCCAAGCTGGCTCGCTTGGCGGACATGTACGCCAAGCGCCCGCAAGTCCAGGAACGGCTGACCAGCCAGATCGCCGATGCACTGGTGGAGGTCCTCCACGCGCAGTCCGTCATCGTCGTCATCGAGTGCGAGCATCTGTGCATGGCCATGCGCGGCATCCGCAAGCCGGGGGCGACCACGACGACGTCTGCGGTCCGCGGCGGATTCAAGAAGAATGCGGCCTCCCGCGCGGAGGTCATGAGCCTGATTAGGAGCTAGCAGCAATGGCAGTCAGCGATCTCACTGTTCCCGGCCGCACGCTGGTCATGGGCATCGTCAACGTCACGGAGGATTCCTTCTCCGATGGCGGGCGCTGGATCAACATCGACGATGCGCTCAACCACGCCCGCCACCTCGTGGAATCCGGCGCGGACATGATCGATGTCGGCGGCGAGTCCACCCGCCCGGGCGCGGTGCGCGTGGCTGCCGAGGAGGAAGAGAGCCGCGTCGTGCCCGTCATCAAGGCGCTGCACGAGGAGGGGATTAAGACCTCCGTGGATACGATGCGGGCCTCGGTTGCCAAAGCCGCTGCGGAGGCCGGCGTCGACATGATCAATGACGTCTCCGGTGGTGCAGCCGACCCGGACATGTACCGCGCCATGGCGGAAACCGGCCTACCGGTGTGCCTCATGCACTGGCGCACCGTCCAATTCGGCAGCGCGGCCGGAGTGGCCGACCACGGCGGGGATGTTGTGCGCGATGTCCACGAATCCTTGGCGAAGCTGGCCGATAGCGCCCTGCAAGCAGGTGTCAGCCACGACAATATCGTCGTGGATCCGGGCCTGGGCTTTGCCAAGTCCCCACAAGATAACTGGGCTTTGCTCAAGGCCTTGCCGGAGTTCCTCCAGGGCGAATTCCCGCTGTTGGTGGGAGCCTCCCGCAAGCGCTTCCTCGCCGCTATCCGGGAGGATCGCGGTGCCGAGTCCAGCCCGCTGCTCGCGGACCCGGCCACCGCCGCCGTGACCGCCATCTCCGCGCAGATGGGCGCGTGGGGCGTGCGCGTGCACGAGGTGGATGTCTCGCGCGATGCCGTGGACGTTGCCGCGGCGTGGAACGCGGGTGCATCCTACACCGGTGGCGCGCATGCCTCCGGCAGCTACGCCAACGGCGCGGACGGCGGAACAGTGGTGTCCACTTCTTTGGGAAAGGCATAAAACATGGCGGATCGCATCGAGCTCACCGGCCTGGAGTGCTTTGGCTACCATGGAGTCTTCGAGGAAGAGAAGAAGACAGGACAGCCCTTCATCGTGGATGTCACCTGCTGGTTGGACACCGCGGGCATCGAGGATGACCTGTCCCGCACGGTGAATTACGCCGAGCTTGCTGACGTCACCGCAGACATCGTCGAAGGCCCCTCCCGGGACCTCATCGAGACGGTGGCTGAAGAAGTCGCCGAGACCGCCATGCGGCGCTTCGAGATTCTCCACGCCATCGAGGTGACCATCCACAAGCCGAAGGCACCCATCCCGCGCACCTTCGCGGACGTGGCCGTCGTAGCACGCCGCTCCCGGAAGAGGATGGCAGGCTAATGCGCGCCGTGCTGTCCATCGGCTCCAACATGGAGGACCGCCGCGCGCTCCTACAGACCGTCTTTGATGAGTTTGCTGAGGAGACCGTCGCTGCCTCTCCGGTCTTTGCCACCCCGCCGTGGGGCGTGACCGACCAAGATGAATTTCTCAACGCGGTGCTCATCGTGGACGTGGACTGCACCCCGCTGGAGCTGCTGCGCCGCGGCCAGAAGTTGGAGGAGGCCGCTGAGCGTGTGCGCGTGCGGCACTGGGGCCCGCGCACCTTGGACGTGGACATCGTACAGATAGACGGCGTGACCTCCGAAGATCCGGAACTTACTCTGCCGCACCCTTATGCCCACGAGCGCGCCTTTGTACTCGTGCCGTGGCTGGCCGCGGATGAGCACGCGCAGCTTAACGGCACCCTGGTGCGCGAACTCATCGCCGACCTCGATGAGGACGAGGTCGCGGCGGTGAAGGAACTGGGGGAGTAATGACGAGGACGTCGATCGGCGCGCTCATCGGCACAGCCCTCTTCGTGGCCGCGGCGGCCGCCATCCTCACCACCCGCTTTTATGGCTCCATGCTGGCCATCCCGGCAACGGTGTCGATTTCCCTGTGGGCCATGGCGCTGGTGTGCGTGCTGTTGACCCTTAAAGTCCGCGGCGCCAAGGAGGACGAGCACGGCATCGGCCTGGACAACTCGCAGCTCAATCCCATGACCATCGCGCAATTCTTGCTGGTCGGCAAAGCCTCGGCGTGGACGGGTGCCATCGTGGGCGGGGCCTATGCAGGCATGGCAGTTTACGTGGTGCCTCGTGCGGGTGAGCTCGTCGCGGCGGCTGGTGACCTGGCTGGGGTGGTGACCTCTGCGCTGGGTGGTGCTGCGATGTGTGTCGCCGGAGTGGTGCTGGAGCGACACTGCGAGGTGCCACCTCCAACTGATGGGGCACAAGCGGTAAGTTAGTGGGCATGACGAGCCCGCATCACGCCCCTGAGCCCCAGCACGAGTCGGCCCCGGACGATTATCCGACGGCCCAATTTTCTGCGCAGCCGGACTCTCAGCCACCAACGCCGGCGGAGTCTTCTGAGACCGGTTCGAAGACGGATGCGGGTTCCATCGGGCTTATCGTCTTGGTCATCCTCGCGGTGATTGCCAGCCTGGTCATGCTGATTTCGGGTTCGGCGAATGCGCTGAAGATCGCCTTGCTCGCCTCCCTGTGGGCTGCGGTGCTGGGCTTCTTCCTGGTTGTGCGCTACCGCCGCCAGGCCCATGAGGCCAAGGAGCTTCTGGCAGTAGAGCGCGCCCATGCTGCATCCACTTTGACCGCTTCCGGCGCTTCCACTACGGACAACAGTCAGGTCCTGGCGGAGATCCGCTCTGAGCTAGAAGCCATCCGCGCCCAAATCGAGGAGATCTCCGGGCGCGAGTGGGTCTACGAGCCCGCCGCCCTGTATGCGGAGGCTCGCCGCATCCAGGAGCTGGAGCGCAAGGCCGGCGGCGCAGGAGTGGATGAGCGCGGCGATGCACCCAACGTGAACTTCACCCAGAAGTCCGGTGGCGCGCCGTCTGCCGACGCCGTGGCAGGCCGCCTCGGTTCGCAGCCGACCCACCCGGTGAGCAATCCGCTGGATAATCTGCTGGCGGATAATGCTCGTGGCAACGCCCAGCAGCCTGCTGCGAAACCCGCCGAGCAGCCCGCAGATCAGCAGGGCACCCGCCCAGCACCATCCCCGTTCGGTGCACCACAGCCGTCGCAGAACCGTGCCCCGGCGTTTCGCCCTATGGGCGCACCGCAGCCTCAGCCAAAGGCCGACAAGCCACAGGCCAAGGCCGAGAAGCTGCAGGTAAAGGCAGAGAAGCAGCAGGCGCGCACCGAGCAGAAGCCTCAGACTCAGTCGCAGCCGAAGGCGCCGGAGTTCAAGACCGATAGCTTCCAAGCCGTGCAATGGAACCAGGGTGCCGCAGGCGCGCAGCACGTCAAGGAGGATGCTGGCCCCGCACAGCCGCACCACCGCCACCGCAAGCCGGAGTCAGACAGCGCACAGCCCAGCACCCGTGGCCGTCGCCGCAGCGATGAACACCGTGAGGGTGCGGTGTCCGTCGCGGAGCTTTTGGCGCGCCGTAAGCAACAGCAGGAGCCGGACAAGGACGTGAAGAAGTAGATGCAGGCACCACGCATGCGGGTGGCGGTCTGGGGTAATTCCCGGGCCGGCATTAACTTCGCCCTCCGTCTGGAGATGGCTGGCCACACCATTGAGAAGCTTGAGGACCCCGCCCAGCTGGACCGCTTCGATGCGCTGATTCTCGCCGCGACGGCGAGGGAGCTGGAGGGGGCGGTGGGGGACGTCGAAAAGCACGTGCGCCCCAAGCAAATCGTCATCCACACCTCATTGCTGGCTGGGGTGGAAGCCCTTGATGAGCTGGAAACGCGCGGGTGTCTGACGATTGCCGCAGCTCCCCTGGGCGACTCCTACGCGGTGGGCGCTCTCGATGAGGTGGCGGATACCGTCATTAGTCTGTTGCTTTCAGAGATTCATCAGACCGCAGAAACAGTGCCTGAGGCACAACGTGCGGAGCGAGCCGCGCGGTTGTACTACGCGGAGATGCTCGGTGTGCTGAGTGCTTGGGCGTCTGTAGAGGCGAAGATCATCGAAGACTTCATGGGCAGCGCTTTTGAGCTTGACGCCGGTGACATCATCGATGCTTACCCCGCCGCGGTGGAGCTCGGCATGGCGCGCAACTACCGCGACGTTGCCCGCATGGTGGGCGAGCAGGAAAAGATTGAGGAACTGGAACTGTGGGCAGTCAGAAAGGGAGCGCCGTGGCAGAACAACTCCTAGTGGAGGACATCGAGCGCATCCGCATGGTCGGCAGCGCCTACCGCAAGACGGGCAAGCGCGTGGTGTTGGTACCGCTGGGCCGCGACATCCACGCCGGGCACCTTGCCTTAGTACAGGCAGCACAGCGCGTGCGCGGCGGCATCGTGGTCGTGACTGTGGACCCGGAGACGGACACCTCTGCCCTCGACGGTGTTGACGTGGTGTGGCGCTATGGCGAGCAGAGCCAGCGCACGCGGGTCCTCGCTCCTGACCACGGCATGGAGGACGTCAGCGCGGAGCTGACCCGTGTTGTGGCGCTGACCTGTGCGCTGGGGCCCAGTGATGTTTTCATGGGGGAGAAGGACTACGAGCTGCTCGTGGCTACCCAACAAGCTTTTACGGACCTTCACATCGGGGCGCGTGTGCAGGGTGTGCCCTCGGTGCGCATGCCCGATGGTGTGGTGATGAGCCTGCGCAATGCCGACGTGGCACCTGAAGCACGCGAGCAAGCCAGCGCCTTGTCAGCGGCACTCACCGCCGGTGCGTATGCGGCGGAGTCCGGGGCCGAGGAAGTCGTCCGTGTGGCACGTGAGGTGCTCACTGCCGCGGGCGTCGAGCCGGAATACGTGGAGCTGCGCGGGCGCGACCTTGGGGAGCCACCCGCAGAGGGCGATGCCCGCCTCTTTCTCGCCGCCACCATCGGCGGCGTGCGGCTCATCGATAACGCGGGCGTGCCGTTGGGAATTGGCTTCCGAAATTTAGAACAGCGCGGATAAAAGTCTGTGGCGCAGGTCTCCACCGGTTAGGTTGGAGACATGAAGATTGGAATTCTGGGAGCCGGCGCCATCGGCGGATACTTTGGCGGAAAACTGAAAGCAGCGGGCCACGACGTCGCCTTCGTCGCCCGTGGCGAGACCTTGCGGGTGCTGGGGGAGACGGGCGTGACGCTGATCGACGCCCACGCAGAACCCACCACGACCGAGGTTATTAAGGTCCCGGCTGCGCAATCCTTTACTGAGGTCAAGGAGGTCTTGGGTGGGCTGGACGTGGCGATTATCGCGTCGAAGGCGCTGCCGGGCAATGAGACCTTTGGCAGCGCGGAGGACCGCGAGGCCTTGCAGGGCGTTCCAGTGGTGACCACGCACAACTCGGTCGAGATTCCGTACCTTGCGGCCGAGGAATTCGGGGAGGAAAACATCCTTGCTGGGGTTGCCCGTGTTTATGCCACGCGTCTGGGCCCGGCTCAGATCAAGCGCAATCCGGGGCCTTTGGCTTTGGCTTTTGGTCCGTTGAGTGCTGATGCGCCGGAGTCACTGCGCCGTACAGGTGAGGATCTGGCGGCCGCGCTGAAAGAGGCGGGTGCCTCCAGCAAGTTCCACGACGCAGCGCTTGTCGACGTCTGGTCGAAAGCCATGTTCGTTACCCCTACCGGCACTCTGGGCGCCTTGGTGGATAAACCGATTGGCTACCTTTGCCAGGAAATCCCCGGCCAGCTTGAGGCCTTCATGCGGGAAGTCGAGTCTGTTGGACGTGCACTTGGCGTGGACCTGCCTGACAATGTGGTCGAGCAAACCATGGAGTTTGCCCGCCAGCAGCACCCGGATAACACGTCCTCCATGCAGCGCGACATCAAAGAAGGTCTACCAAACGAACTTGACGCCCAGGTCGGAGCTATCCGACGCATGGGCGCCAAGGCTGGGGTTGCAACCCCGTTGTGGGATTTTGCGCAGGAGGTGCTGGAGGCGCAGCTGCGCACCGCCTAAGAGTGCGCACTACGCAACGTCGGTGCCTTATTCGGTACCGATCTTGCCGTCCTTTTTCCACACCACGACCACGGCCGGGCGCGGGGTGGACTTGCCGCCGTCAGGCCAGTGGGAGGTGGCGTTCTCAAAAGTGGCGTCGTCAGCCTCACCCGGGTGCTGGACGTTGACCATGACGCGGTCATCGTCGACGATCGGTCCACAGGTCTCCGCGCCCGCCGGGACGGTGAGGAAGCACTTGAGCTCACCGCGGGTCTCACCCTCGGTGGTCACGGCGTAGAGGCCATCGTTGGAGTCCAGCGCGTTGCCGTCAGTGGAGATCCACAGGTTGCCGTGGTTGTCGAAGGCCAGGTTATCCGGGCAGGAAATCGGAGAGACCTTCTCCTTATCGAAGCCACCGAAGTAGGTGCTGGCCTCACGCGGATCACCACAGACCAGGAACAGGTTCCAGGTGAACTTCTCACCGGCGTGGTCATCCTCGAGCTCCATGACCAGGCCGTTCTTGTTCTCCTTGACCGGAGCCCATTCCTTGGCGTCTTCCTTGTTCTTCTTAGCGTTCTCACCGGTGGCGCCACGGTACTTGTTGTTGGTCAGCGCGATGTAGACCTTCTCGGTCTCCGGGTGAACCTCAACGTCCTCTGGGCGGTCCATCTTGGTCGCGCCCACCTTATCGGCGGCCTCACGAGTAAAGACGGCGACTTCCTCGGCGGACATGCCGTCCACGTGGGACTCGAACTTGTTGTTCTCCGTATCGGAGGTCAGCAGCTTGACCCACTCGCCGCTGCCGTCGAAAGCACCGTCCTCCGGCAGGACACCGGAGCCGTCGATTTCCTTCTCCGGGGAGTTGCCTTCCATCTTGGCCACGTACAGGGTGCCGTGGTCCAGGATGGTCATGTTGTGCTCCAGGTCGCCTTCCTTGTACTTCTTGGAGGAGACGAACTTGTAGACGTACTCGAAGCGGGAGTCATCGCCGGAGTAGCAGACCACGGTGCCATCCTTGGTGATGTGGATGTTGCCAGCCTCGTGCTTGTAGCGGCCCACAGCGGTGTGCTTGACCGGGGTGGAGTTCGGATCTAGCGGGTTGATCTCCACGAGCCAGCCAAAGCGGTTTGGCTCGTTCGGCTCCTTGGTTACATCGAAGCGGTCATCGTACTTCTCCCACTTACGGTCGGACGGGCCCTCCTTGATGCCGAAGCGCTTGAGGGACTCAGCGGCCTTGTCGTCCTTGACGTCACCGCCTGCGAAGTACTGGTCGAAGTTCTCTTCGCCGGACAGCATGGTGTTCCACGGGGTCACGCCACCGGAGCAGTTGTTGAGGGTACCCAGGACCTTCTCGCCCTTCGGGTCGGCGGAGGTCTTCACCAGGTCGGTGCCCTTAGCCGGGCCAACCAGGGTGAACGGGGTGGTGGCGGTGATGCGGCGGTTGAGCGGGCCGAATTCGCGCTTGAGTTCGCCGGAGCCCTTCACCTTGGAAACCTCGAGGATGGTGTGGCCGTGGCCGGCCCAGCCGATCTTTACCTGCTCCTCGGTGGGGTTCTCCGGGTCGTAGTCCGGGAACATCATCGGCTCGGTGGTGTACTCATGCGAGCACATGTAGATCATGCGGTTCTTGTCATCCGGGTGCTCGATGAGGCCGGCGAAGTCATTGTTGAAGCCGAACTGCTTCTCCGCATCCGCGGCGGTCTGGTTGTTGACGTCGAATTCCGGTGCGCCCTCGATGACCGGGTCACCCCAGGCAATCAGAACGGACTGCTCATAGCCCTTCGGGATGACGACCTCATCCTTGGTATTGGCCTCTACGGCTTCAAAGTGCATGCCCTCGGCGGAGGTGAGCTCGATGTCAGAGCCCTTGACCTCGCTGGTCTTGTCGGAGGAGCCGCCAGCCGCAGACCCGTTGTCATCCGGAGCAGCGCATGCAGCCAGCGCAGAAGAACCACCGACGGCGACGACGGCCAAGCCACCGGCGCGCAGGGCGGTACGGCGGGAGAACTGATCGCCGAAGTAAGGGTTGTCGGAGGTGTTCTCGCATTCGCCGAAACAGGCATTACCGCACTTGTAGGTGCAGGTAAGAGAAGAACGAGACGAGGTGAACATGTTAGCCAAGAGATTACGGCCGTTGAGTGCCATGAAAGTTATGCTCCAAAAATCGAAAATCGTTGGTTGCGTAAGGGATGTCGCAACGGACGCACTGAGTTAATACGGTTGAGATGACCGCATGGTTGATGCTGTCTAACCACCAGATGAACTCTCTGTGAACCGGGATCGCGCCAGCGTATGGGGATCGACTACCCTAGACAACCGTGAGCGAGAAGAAGAATACTGAAGTTACTGACGTCCCCGAGCAGCTGCGCATTCGCCGTGAGAAGCGCGCCCGACTGTTGGAGTCCGGCACTGATCCTTATCCGGTGACCGTAGACCGCACGATCTCCCTGCGGGATCTCCGCCAGCAGTTCCAGGTCGTTGCCGAGGGCGAAGAGCCGGCCGCGGAAGAGGGCGTCACCTACCTCAGCGCGGGTGAGGAGACTGACGTCGAGGTAGCCATCGCCGGCCGCCTTATCTTCATGCGCAATACTGGCAAGCTTTGCTTTGCCACCTTGCAGGATGGCGATGGCACCCAGGTGCAGGCCATGCTGTCGCTGGCAGAGGTAGGGGAGGAGCGCCTCGCCGCGTGGAAGTCTGACGTTGACCTGGGTGATTTCATCTCCGTGCGGGGTCGCGTCATTTCCTCGCGCCGTGGCGAGCTCTCCGTTATGGCCTCCACGTGGACCATGGCGGCGAAGTCCCTGCGCCCGCTTCCGGTTTCCTTCGCGGACATGAACGAGGAAACTCGCGTGCGCCAGCGCTACAACGACCTCATCGTGCGCGAGGAGGCCCGCAAGAATGCCATGACCCGCGTGAAGGTCATGCGTGCGCTGCGCAACTACCTGGAAGATGAGGGCTTCGTGGAGATCGAAACCCCGATGTTGCAGACCCTCCACGGTGGTGCGGCGGCCCGCCCGTTCGTGACCCACTCCAATGCCCTGGACATTGACCTCTACCTGCGCATCGCTCCGGAGCTCTTCCTGAAGCGCGCTGTGGTCGGCGGCATCGACCGCGTCTTTGAGATCAACCGCAACTTCCGTAACGAGGGCGTTGACCGCTCCCACTCCCCGGAGTTTGCCATGCTGGAGACCTACGAGGCGTGGGGTGACTACAACGACTGTGCCCGCACTATCCGCGAGTCCATCCAGTCTGTGGCTCGCGCGGTCTTCGGTTCCACCACCGTCACCTTGGCTGATGGTACTGAGTATGACTTCGGTGGCGAAGAGTGGCCGGAGATTGAAATGTACCCCTCCCTCAACGAGGCTCTGCAGCGCAAGTTCCCCGGCCAGCCGGAGGTCACCATCGACTCCACCGTCGAGGAGCTCAAGGCGATTGCTGACGTCATCGGGCTCGACGTCCCGAAGAACGGCGGCTGGGGCCACGGCAAACTGGTGGAGGAGATCTGGGAGGTGCTCTGCGAGGACCAGCTTGAGGGCCCAATCTTTGTGAAGAACTTCCCGGTTGAGACCTCCCCGCTGACCCGGCAGCACCGCTCGCAGCCAGGCGTGACGGAGAAGTGGGACCTTTACGTGCGCGGCTTCGAGCTGGCCACCGGCTACTCGGAGCTGGTGGATCCCGTAATCCAGCGTGAGCGCTTCGAGGACCAGGCCCGCTTGGCTGCTGGCGGCGATGAAGAAGCCATGGTTTTGGATGAGGACTTCCTCGCCGCCATGGAGCAGGGCATGCCGCCGACAGCGGGCGCTGGTATGGGCATGGACCGCCTGCTTATGGCTCTGACCGGCCTAGGAATCCGTGAGACCGTGCTCTTCCCAATCGTGAAACCTGAGCACTAGTCTCCGCGCTAGCTTTCCTCCTCAACGCACAAGCCACCGGCCCCGCAGCCGAAGGCTTGTGCGTTGTTGTTTTAAGGGCTTTTAAGTTGTCGTAGCAAGGAAACACCCAGCGTGAAGCCTGCCTGCGTGGAACAATGCAAAGCATGAAAAAGTTTTTCTCTCTTCTCACACTCCCGATGGTGGCCGCTGGATTGGTTGCCTGTTCCTCCGATGAAGGAATAGAGGACACTCCTCGATTCGAAGTTGTGGATAGCTCCGGCTCTGAGAGCGGTTCGGAAGAATCCGGTGCTGCGGTAGCGAGCGATTCTACAGATAATGAGCCGGAGTTTGATTCTCAATCTTCCAGACTAAAAGAACGCGATGCTGAGGACTTCCGCGCTACCGGATTCAGGTATGAGACGACGGTTGCCTGGGGAGTGAGGAGCCCAGACGGCAGAGTGTCGTGTTCTCTGACGGAGGGCTCTCAAGGGCCGTGGTGCTTCGTTGGCTTCGAGAACCCGCCCATCCTGCCCGACCCCGAGAACCCGCAATGGGAAGCAAACATGGTCAGCTATAAAGAAGGTGCCGGTTTCTTCCCCAAGGGCGTGGTGGATGCCGGGGACCAGGTTCCTTCACAGCAGCTGGAGGAAGGCGAGAAAGTCGATATCAACGGCGTGATTTTTGAAGCCCCCAGTGCGGATGAATTCACGGTTCAGGTCCAAGACCACCATTTCACAGTGAAGGACGGCGGCCAGTTTTCGGCGGATACTTATCCACTGAAGCCGGACACCAATGGCTATGCGCCCGTGGGTACTGTCTGCGGCGAGACCGACACCAATTTTGGACGCCAGAAAGTCTTTGTGCAGACAGACGGTACGAATTGCACGACTGCAATGGAGATCGTGGACAAGTACGTCAACTACGAGTGGGACATAAAAGAAGTGAACACCCGGGGAATCCTGGAGCTTGACGGCTGGAAGTGCTCCCACAGAGAACCGGAATTCGTTGAGACACCTAATCCGTATGCACGTCGGATTCATTGCGAAGATTTATCCGGTATCGGTCGCGTTATTCTTCTTGACGCTGCACACCCCGAAGACCCGAAACACTCGGAAAACTAGTGGCATAACACTATTTCGTGGGACGATGATTGTTATGAAGAAGCTTCTCTCTATCCTTTCTGCCTCCCTCATGGCCTGCGCCGTGGCTTCGTGTTCTTCGACGAGCGAGCCGGCGGGCGATGAGCCACAGTTTCAACAGGACTCCGCCAGCTCCACTAGCTCTGAGTCTGCCTCCAGTAGCTCTACCGAGGCCGCGGCGTCGAGCAGCGCCAAGCCCGATAAAGACAAACCCGGCGGCCTGAAGGAACGCGATCCGCAGGACTTTATGGCGGGTGGCAACCTAGCGACGATTCCGAACCCCATCCCAGCGGTCAAGAGCCCGGATGGGCGCGTCCTCTGCCTCATCCACGAAGAGGCCGATGCCCCGAACTGCAAGGTCGAATTTGCCGATCCGCCAATTTATCCGGGGCCGGTCATGCAGAGCTGGAGGTCAAACGCGGTGAGCTACCTCGGCGACCGCGGCTTCTTCCCGGTGTGGGCCATTGAGTTCTATACACCGACCGAAGTTGCAACGCTCAACGAGGGCGAGACCGTGAGCTTTGACGGTGGAACCTTTGAAGCACTCAGTGGCAACGAGTTTGTGGTCAAGGCGAACGGGCACCACTTCACCGTCAAGGACGATGGCCAGTACTACTCCGATACCTTCCCAGCGAAGCCAGATGCGAGCGGCATCGCCAACACCGGAACGGTGTGCGGTGAAAGCGGTACGCGTGGTGAAGACACCGGTTTGGTCTACGTGCAAGAGGACGGCACGAATTGCAATGACGCCATGGAATTGCTGGATGAATACGCTAACCATGACTGGCAGGCTGGCGAGGGCGGAAACCGTGGCCACCTCACCACGGACCTGGGGCACTGTGCTTACGGTGCGCCGAAACTGTGGGAGGACACCCCAGAAAACCGTTTGTTGGGCTGCAGCTTGGACAGCGGTGGCAGCGTCGTGGTCATCACGCCGCGCAACATGGAAACCCTGCCCTAAGGTATCGCAGTCAGACACCTCAAGCCGCGGGAGAATGGAGAACCCTGCGGCTCCGGGTCATGTGTCATGCCCAGCCGCCTAGGGAATACACTAAATCGCTTACGTGTTGTCGCCTGAGTGCTGCCAGGCTTAGTAGCAGCGCTTAGAGCCAAAAATGAAGAGTTGAAAGGTGTGGCTGGCTGCATGTCCGCTGACATTCCCTCGAAGGTGATAATTAACCTCAGCATCCTGGTGCTGGGAGCGATGGTCATGATTCTCAATGAGACCTCGCTCTCCGTTGCGCTACCAGCCATTATGGCGGACTTCTCCATTCCTGCTACGAGCGCCCAATGGCTGTTGACGGGATTCATGCTCACCATGGCCGTCGTCATTCCGACCACCGGCTTCTTGCTGGAGAGGCTTAGCACGCGGCAGATTTTCACCGCCTCCGCAGGACTCTTCCTGGTTGGCACCGTGGTGGCGGCCCTCGCCCCGAGCTTCGTCATTCTGCTCCTGGGCCGCATCTTGCAAGCCGGCGGAACCGCGCTGATGATTCCTACGCTGATGACCGTGGCCATGACGCTGGTCCCAGCGCAGCGCCGCGGCACGGTAATGGGCATCATCTCTGTGGTTATCTCCGTTGCCCCGGCGCTTGGCCCCACAGTCGGCGGGGCGATTCTGAACCGCTTCACCTGGCACGTCATCTTCTGGGCCATGGCGCCGCTCGTCGCCCTTATTCTCACCTTTGGGCTCTGGCGATTGAGCAATGTGGGTGAGAACCGCGATACTCCGCTCGATGGCCTCTCCGTCGTCCTTTCCGCCTTCGCGTTTGGCGGGCTGATTTATGGTCTGTCCTCGATGGAAAAGATGCTGGAGGGCGGCGCCTGGGTGGATATCGCCGTTACCGTGGTCGGCGTCATCGCGCTCATTGTATTTATCCGTCGCCAGCAGCGCTTGGCACTGGAGGACCGCGCACTGATGGACCTGCGTCCTTTCCGCGTCCGCAATTTCACTCTCGCGGTGATCATCCTCCTCCTGTCCTTTGGGCTCATGCTGGGAATGGTCACGGTCTTGCCCATCTACCTGCAAACGACCTTGGGCGTCACCGCCTTTGCCACGGGATTGGCGGTGATGCCCGGCGGCATCCTCCAGGCTTTCCTTTCCCCGATCGTGGGCCGGCTCTTCGATTCCTATGGCCCGCGTCCACTCATGATTCCGGGCTCACTGTTCATGGTGGCCAGCCTGTGGCTTATGGTCATCTTGGGTGAGAACTCAGCCCTGTGGATGGTCGTGGGCATGCACGTGATCTTCTCCCTCGGCATGTGCTTGATGATGACGCCGCTGATGACCACAGCGCTGTCCTCGCTTCCGGAGAAGCTTTACTCGCACGGTTCGGCCATCATGAACACCTTCCAGCAGTTGGCTGGCGCGACGGGAACGGCTTTGCTCGTAGTCTTCCTCACACGCGGCACCCAGGCTGGCGCCGCCGCGGGGATGGGGCCCGCCGCAGCGACGGCACAGGGAACGCATTGGGCTTTCCTCTTTGCCGGCGTGGCCGGTATCGCCATTGCGGTGATTGCACCGCTGCTTAAGCGTGTGGACTAACGGCGCAGACTAGCTGCGCCGAGTGAGCGTGCGGCTTAGCACAGCGGCATGTTCAGGCGAAGTTCTTCGGCGTCCTCACCCCACACGAGGACGGCGTCCGCGGAGTCCTCGGTGCTCATGTAGAAGACTGGCTCGGAATCAGAAACGTCATAGCTGCGTACGGTGCACTGGCCGTTGGACAGTTCCTGCGCATCCTGTGTTGGGGCAGCTGCGTCGCGCTTGGCGACGTCCCCGTACCTCGCCACCGAGTAGCCCACACCGTCGCCAACGCAGGTAATCTTCGCGTCCTGACCATCCTCCGGCTCGCGGGACTCGCAGGTGGCACCGTCGAAGCCCTCCCCACCGGGACGGGAGCTGATGAGTCCTGGGTGGTCGTCGACCAGCGCTTGCTCCTCCTCAGACCACGCCGGACGGCCCAAGAAGAACCACAGCAGGCCGCCGATGAGGGCTAAAAGGACAAGGCCCACACCAAGGCCAGCAAAGACCTTGCTCTTCGAGGTCGACCCGCGCTGAGCGGAGTCTTCTGCAGGGGTGGAAGCGGGAACCGGCGCTTGCGGCTGCGTTCCCCATTCTCCTTGCGGGGCGGCAGCGTAATGCTGTTCCGGTTGCCACTGTGGCGTACCCGCGGCGGCGTCGGCGCTAGGCGTGGTGGTGGCACCTGCGCTTGCCGCGCTGGCGCTGGCCATCCCTGCTCCAGCATTTCGGAGAGAATCAACAACGGCGGCCGCCGAGGTATAAGCGCCTGCTGCGCGGAAGGAAGGATAGGCGGCGGCGAGGAGTTGTGCCAGGCGGTCGATTGCCTCCTTCGCTGTTGCAGTGGGGGCCTCGGAGCCCGTAGCTGGGCCGACTGCTGCGAAGAAGGCGTTCGAGCGGTTATTGGTCAGGATGATGCGGCGCGGATTGAGCGCGCGGAGAGCGAAATTATTGCGGCCCTTCTGGAGCAGGAAATCGGTGGCGTCAGCCAAAGGGGCGAAGACAGCGATGGCCTCCTCCCGGGAAAGGTGCTGCGCGCCGATGCCAGAGGAAGTGAAATTCGACAGCTGCTCACCTGGCAGGCTGCGGCGCACGAAGAATTCTTGACCGTTGTTCATCGTTCCCGTGCCTACGATGGGGGCGATGGCGCTGTGCTGTAGTTGCCCCACGACGCCGGACTGGCGGAGCACACCACGGTCCTCTGGGTTGTATATCTCCACGAGCAGCTCGTCATGTGAAGGATCTTCCACGAGGAAGAGCGTGGAGTCCGCTCCTGGGTCCAAGACTGCCTTTTGGCGCAGCTGGTGCTGGGTGGTGAAAAATTCTGGGAGCATAGTCACGATGAGAGGAAATCCTTCGTGGAGGGGTCGATGATGAGATATATAGAATCCTCTTCATTCTAAGGTGGCGAAGCCTCTGTGGCAGGTTAGTGCGAAAAGCGGCTTCATCATGACCTGTTCGCTACCGGCGTACAGTGCCTTTACCTGCGGAAATGTAGGTTTAGTGGAAGAGGGGGAGAGAAATCGTGGATGGAGTGTCCTCCCCGCGCGTTAGAGTGGATGACACATTTAGAGCGAAAGGTAAGAGGTAATGTTCGAGAGGTTTACTGACCGTGCTCGCCGCGTCATCGTTTTGGCGCAGGAGGAAGCACGCATGCTCAACCACAATTACATCGGCACCGAGCACATCCTCCTGGGACTTATCCACGAAGGTGAAGGTGTAGCAGCCAAGGCCTTGGAGTCCATGGGCATCTCGCTGGAGGATGTCCGCCGTGAGGTGGAAGAGATTATTGGTCAAGGTTCTCAGCCGCACACCGGCCACATCCCCTTCACCCCGCGCGCCAAGAAGGTCCTCGAGCTCTCCCTGCGTGAGGGCCTTCAGATGGGCCACAAGTACATCGGCACCGAATTCCTACTGCTTGGCCTCATCCGCGAGGGCGATGGCGTAGCAGCCCAGGTGCTGACGAAGTTGGGCGCTGACTTGCCGCGTGTTCGCCAGCAGGTTATCCAGCTGCTCTCCGGCTATGAGGGCAACGAGGGAGAGGGCAACCAGTCCCAGGGTGGTGCAGGTCCGGTGGGCGCCGGTGCCGGCGCTGGCCAGGGTGGACGTGGCGGCCCAGGCGGCTCCGGTGAGCGTTCCAACTCCCTGGTGCTGGACCAGTTCGGCCGCAACCTCACCCAGGCGGCGCGTGATGGCAAGCTGGACCCGGTAGTGGGCCGCGATTCTGAGATCGAGCGCATTATGCAGGTGCTGTCCCGCCGCACGAAGAATAACCCGGTGCTCATCGGTGAGCCCGGCGTGGGTAAGACCGCCGTGGTCGAAGGTCTGGCCCTCGATATCGTTAACGGCAAGGTCCCGGAGACCCTTAAGGATAAGCAGCTCTACTCGCTGGACCTGGGCTCCCTGGTGGCCGGTTCGCGCTACCGCGGTGACTTCGAGGAACGCCTGAAGAAGGTGCTCAAGGAGATTAACCAGCGCGGTGACATCATCCTCTTCATCGATGAGATCCACACCCTGGTCGGCGCCGGTGCCGCCGAGGGCGCTATCGATGCCGCTTCGCTGTTGAAGCCGAAGCTGGCTCGCGGCGAACTGCAAACCATCGGTGCCACCACCCTGGATGAGTACCGCAAGCACATTGAGAAGGATGCCGCTCTCGAGCGCCGCTTCCAGCCGGTCAAGGTGGAAGAGCCTTCCCTCGATGACACCATCCTCATCCTCAAGGGTCTGCGCGATAAGTACGAGGCACATCACCGTGTCTCCTACACCGATGAGGCGCTGAAGGCAGCGGCCTCCCTGTCTGACCGCTACATCAATGACCGCTTCCTGCCGGATAAGGCTGTCGACCTCCTCGATGAGGCCGGCGCCCGCATGCGTATTAAGCGCATGACCGCTCCGGAAGGTCTGCGTGAAGTCGATGACCGCATCGCCGAGGTCCGCAAGGAAAAGGAAGCGGCGATTGACGCGCAGGACTTTGAAAAGGCCGCTGGTTTGCGCGATAAGGAGCGCAAGCTCGGTGAAGAGCGTGCGGAGAAGGAGAAGCAGTGGCGCTCCGGTGACTTGGAGGAAATCGCCGAGGTTGGTGAGGAGCAGATCGCAGAGGTCCTCGCTCACTGGACCGGTATTCCGGTTCTCAAGCTTACTGAGAAGGAATCCAACCGCCTCCTCAACATGGAAGAGGAGCTGCACAAGCGCATCATTGGCCAGGACGATGCCGTCAAGGCCGTCTCCCGCGCCATCCGCCGCACCCGTGCTGGCCTGAAGGACCCGCGTCGTCCTTCTGGTTCCTTCATCTTCGCTGGCCCGTCCGGTGTGGGTAAGACGGAGCTGTCGAAGTCCTTGGCTAACTTCCTCTTCGGTTCGGATGATGACCTCATCCAGATCGATATGGGTGAGTTCCACGATCGCTTCACCGCGTCCCGCCTCTTCGGTGCCCCTCCGGGTTACGTTGGTTACGAAGAGGGCGGCCAGCTGACCGAGAAGGTTCGCCGTAAGCCTTTCTCCGTGGTGCTCTTCGATGAGATCGAGAAGGCCCACAAGGAGATCTACAACACCCTTCTGCAGGTGTTGGAGGATGGCCGCCTGACCGATGGTCAGGGCCGCGTGGTGGACTTCAAGAACACGGTGCTCATTTTCACCTCCAACCTGGGTACCCAGGACATCTCGAAGGCCGTGGGACTGGGCTTTACCGGCTCTTCGGAGAATGACGCCGATGCGCAGTACGAGCGCATGAAGAACAAGGTCAACGACGAGCTGAAGAAGCACTTCCGCCCTGAGTTCCTGAACCGTATTGATGAGATTGTGGTCTTCCACCAGCTCACGCAGGAGCAGATCGTCGAGATGGTGGAGCTGCTCATCGCCCGCGTGGAGAAGCAGCTTTCCGAGCGTGACATGGGCATTGAGCTCACCCAGAAGGCCAAGGATCTGCTGGCTCAGCGCGGCTTCGACCCGGTCTTGGGTGCTCGTCCGCTGCGCCGCACCATCCAGCGCGAGATTGAGGATCAGCTCTCCGAGAAGATCCTCTTCGGCGAAATCGGTGCGGGCGAAATCATCACCGTGGACGTTGAAGGCTGGGACGGCGAGTCCAAGGACAACTCTTCTGCCACCTTCACCTTCACCCCGCGTCCGCGCCCACTGCCGGAGGACACCTTCGACAAGGATCTCGAGGAGACCGCCGTGCGTGAGGCCGATGAGGAACTGGCCACCGAAATCGACGCCGAAACTCACGGCCCAGACTCCGATGGCCCCGACACTGTCACCCCGGACGTCCTCGACGAGTCAGGTAGCGACTCCGCTGAGGAATCCCACAACGATGATGGTGATGACGGCAACCCGCCGCCGGCAGGTGCCGGTGCTGGCCAGCCGCTCTAAGCACTGACTCGGGACCCACACTGGGTCCATAAGGAATAGCCCCGAACCGCATGTGAACTTCGTGCGGATCGGGGCTTTCTTTGTGTGACCGGTGGGTGGGCTATCCCACCGACTAATAAAAAGGAATCAGCACACGGTCTCGTGGGATTCGTGCTCCGGGTGTTCGATCTGGATGGTGGAGTGCTCGATGCCGTGTTCACGCAGAGCCTGCTGGGCGGCATCCAACAGTGGGCCGGTGTCGACGGTGCCGTCGCGCACGATGTGCACGGTCGTGAGCACGTTTACACCATCCAGGCTCCACAGGTGCAGGTCATGGATATCGGCAACGCCCTCGACCTGCCGCAGCGCGGGCTCGATCACGCTGGCGTCGAAGCCCGCCGGAACCTGCTCGAGCAGCACGCTCGCCGACAACCGCATGAGCTGCCAGGCGCGCGGCAGCACCATCGCCGCGATCACGAGGGAGGCGATCACGTCCGCCGCCACAAACCCCGTGGTCAGCACCACGATGCCCGCCACAATCACGGCGACCGAGCCGAGCAAATCCACCAGCACGTGCAAGAACGCGCCCTCCACGTTAATTGAGGATTCGCGGTGCCGGTGGAGCACCCACGCCGACAGTGCATTCGCCACGAGACCGATGCCCGCGATGATCAGCATTGCCTCGCCCTGCACCTCGGCCGGGTTCTGTAGGCGGCGCACCGCTTCGACGACAATCCACACCGAGATCGCCAGCACCATCACCGCATTTGCCAGCGCCGCAAGCACCTCCACTCGCCGGTAGCCGTATGTGGCCTGGGCTGATGCTTGTCGACGCCCAATCAACACCGCAATCACCGCAATGATGAGCCCGGCGGCGTCGGAAAGCATGTGCATCGCATCGGCCATCAGCGCCATTGAGCCCGCCAACCAGCCGCCGATCAGCTCCGCGAAGAAGACGGTGCCGGTAATGCTCAGCGCTATGAGGAGTGCGCGTAGCGGTGTGCCGGAGTGATCGTGGTCGTGGTGCTCGTGTGCCATGCACTCAGCTTATCACCACCGACTCTTATTGACAATAAAATGAAAACAGAAGGCGGCGGGTAGAAGTGCGCGTTCTAGCTCTACTTGGCCACGCCGAGGTCTACCAGAGCTTTCTTTGCCACCTCAGGGTCATTATTTTTGATCATGTACTCAACGATTCCCTTATCATCTGGGAGGATTTCCTGAACAGTGATGAGGGACTCGACTCGCTGTGCTTTGAATGTGGAGCCACGCGTTGATTCTGCCGGAATCTCAATGCCGTCTAGGACGGGCTTGCCGTCACGAACGGCGGCGGTGGCGGCAGGGTCATCGGTGAAGACCACGTAACCAACCTCAGGTGCTTTCGTCGTATCCACGGAGCAGTTGGTGCCCATTGCTTCTGGGGCAGGGGAGTTATCCGCGCCGTAGTAGCTGAACACCACTTCATAATCCGTGCAAGCCTCCACGAAGTCAGTAATCGGCTCGGGTGCTTGGTCAGCAGGGGTGAGGCCACTTTGAGTGTCGCCAGTGGTTGCTCCACCGGTCGCGCCGGTAGCGCCACCGTTGGAAGCCCCAGAATCGGCAGGTGCCTCAGCGGCCGGTTGTTCGGGAGCAGCCGAATCCTCTGATTTATCACCAAAGAGCGCGTCTTTAAGTGCAACGTAGCCAATCGCTACCACCACGATGACCGCGATCACGAGCGGGAGGAGCAACAGCTGCTTCTTAACGCTGAGACCCTGCTTTGAGTCATTGGAGTGGGTGCCTGTGGTTCCCGCGGTGGGGTTCGACGAGGGTGAGGCGGTGCCCGAGGCGCTCTTCGGAGACGTGCCGGCGTCTAGTGGTGAGCCGTGCTTGATGAAATGGCGATAGCCATTATCCGCAATTATCTGGCCTTCTTCGATGTGTGAGGTGTCTTCTGCCCCGTTAAAGTGGTCGGGCGAACCCGGGTATGCAAGTCTGCTCATTATTCAGTCCACCACCGTGAATCAATGTCGGAATACAGGGAGTGCATCGACGCAACGCGCTCTTCCACGCTGTTGCGATTGAGACGGTGCTTGTTTTCTTTCCATCGCTTAAAAAGTTCTTCCGAAGACACCGCGCGCGAGGCCTCCGTTCGTGCCTCCCGGCCTGCGGTCAGGGCCCACTGGGCGGCAAACTGCACGCGACGCGCGGCCTTCTCCGTGAACCCGCTCCACACTTTGTAGGTGCTGTAGAGCTGAGCCACGACGGCCCAGCCACCCTTGTAGGGCAGAACTGTGACGTTGCCGAGGCTGTCCAGTTCAAGGAACTCAAAATGAGATGGATCCTTCTTATCGGCGGTCACGAGGATCCTACGGTTGGTGACAAACGCGGCACCATCCACCCCGCTTGCTTTCGTGGGGGCGGCTTCCAAGACAATCTCGTCGACACCAAGGCCTTCCACAACGGCTGCGGCGGCAGTGTGCACAATCTCGGAATCACCAGCACGTTTAAGCGCGGCGCCGAGATCTGGCCGGTCTGTCAATGCAATTTGGGGTCCTGTCATGCACACGAGACTAACAACACATCAAAAATGATGACTGTGTGTGTGCTGCGATATGGCGTCCGTCACTCCCCAACATAGGGGTGACGGAGGGGGCGCCACGGATCCACGTTGGGAACCTCGGTACTTTGTGAAGATATGAGCTCAACGTTCACGCCAGCAAAGTTTGATGATACTTGGATCTACCGCCTTACAAAGTTCCCGTGGCCGGAACCGGCGCCGAGCAAAGATGAAGTGCGCCGCCACTCTTGGGGAATGATATACAAGAGCAATAAGGCGTTTGCGACTCCGCTAGGGGTTGAGGACATCAATGCAAGGACGGCCAAGTACTACAAAGCATCTCTCGAGCAAAACTGGGGGGTCACTGGTGCACAGGAAGCGCACCAGGCTATTGACGTGTTGCTCGAAGGTAGTCAGCACGTGGAAAATGACTTTATTTTACCGCTCGCATACGCCGTGAAGGACGTCCCCGAGCGCGAGCTAGATGCGGAAGTGGAGGAAAAGGTCGAGTTCCTTAAAGACTTCTTTGTTGCCCAAGGCGCGGATCCGCGTCGTGGAGAACATAAGTTCCGCTACCTCGTAAGGATGTTGCGTTCGGAGGGCTTTGCCAAAGCAGCAGCCCCGGCATTGCCCGCCACGACTCGCGCATGGGACATAATCCGAATTCACAACGTCGGTGGTCCGGCAACGGAGCTGGGGTGGATCTCTCCAGAAGAGTTCCTTCAGATTTCCGATAAGGCCGTGGCGGCCCTGCAGCGCTACTTCGTGTCGTGGGCTGACGTAGCCGCAAGCTTCTGGTGGGGTCGAATGATCTGGGCAAGTGACGGTGAGCCCGACGTCGCCGCTGCGATGAAGGATCAATCGCAACGGCTCACCGAGTTGCTCGCACACAGTGATTCGCCTTGGGTACGCGTGCCCCTGCATGACATCGAGGCAGAGGAGCCATTTTCATCCCTGGACGGTCTGCACTAAGTCTTAGGGAGCCTGGCAGTTGGTGGGCGCCGCCGATGCCACTGCGGGTGCCAGTGCGGTAGCCGCGAGCGCGAGGGCCGCCACGAGTGCGCGAGGAGAGATCAGATTCGTGCCGTAAGGGTAATCGCTCTGTCGCCGGTGCGCAGCGGCTTCGCTGCGCTAAGCTAGCGCGCATGGGAATCTATTTTCGCAAGCGCAAGAAGACCGGAAAGAATAGCTGGATTAACGTTTCCGGTTCCGGTGCGTCGATGTCGACGAAGGTCGGCCCCGTGACCTTTAACTCCCGCGGCGGCATGTGGGTCAACCTGCCCGGCGGACTGAATTTCCGGGGACGCTGGCGCTAATGACTTCTCACCCCAACAGCGACTATGTCCGCATGGGGTACGAGGCGGACGTCGTCCTGCGCCTAGGCATGATGCTCATGGGCGCGGGAACGTCCGGCTACCGCGTGCTACGCGGCATGAAACGTGCCGCCCGCGCGCTCGGCTTTGATCGGCTCGACGCCAACGTTGGCGTCACCCAGATAACATGCACGTTTCACCGTGGCCGCGAGTTTCGTACCGTGGTGGCCCAGCAGCATTCGCCGGCAGTTGACGCCTCCCGCATTGAGGCGCTGGAGGACCTTACCCACCACAGTCTGTACGCGGGCATTACGGCCGAAGATCTTACAGAGATGCTTGATTCCATCGAGTCGACGGTGGTCAAGCGGTGGAATCGTTGGTTCTTGGCAGCCGCGGCGGCGATAGCGTGCGCCTCATTCGCGGTCCTGAACTTCTTCACGCCGCTGGCGATTCTCCTCGTGGCGCTCGCCGCTTTTTGTGGTCAGCTCACCCGCGCGGTCCTACACGGCAAGCACGTTCATCAGCTGGGCTGCATCGTGGCGGCCGGAACGGTGGCTAGCCTCGTGTACTTCTTCACCACCGAGGCCGTAGCCGTCGCCGGGGTGGCGGATCCGTCGGAGTTTTCCTCGGGCTACGTGGCCGCGGTGCTCTTCCTTATTCCCGGCTTCCCGTTGTTCTCCGCACTCATTGACCTCGCGCGCTTCGACTTCGAGGCTGGGCTATCCCGCCTGACTTATGCGTTGACGGTGATCACCGCTGCGACCTTTACCGTAGCTCTGGTCAGCTGGACCACGGAGCTCACTCCGGAACCGGGAATCCCAGACTATGCGCCCGTGTGGTACCTGGCTGCTGCTGCGGCCAGCTTCCTGGGCATTTCTGGATTCGCGTTCCTTTTTAACTCCTCGCGCCGCATGGTCCTCGTGGCGGCCGCGGTGGGAACGGTGGCCAACCTCGTACGCCTGCTCCTCATCGGGGTCGGGGCCACGGCCTACGTCGGCGCTTTCGCCGGCGGTGTCATCGTCGGGCTCTTGGGCGCGGTGGCCTCCACACATGCACACCTGCCGCGCATCACCACGACGGTGCCCGCGTCCGTCATCATGATCCCGGGCACCTCCATGTTCCGCACCGTCTATCACCTCAACGTGGGCAACATGGACCAGGCGTTGAGCAACTTCGCTACCGCCTCGATGGCCGTGGCGGCCATCGGCTGCGGGCTTATCCTCGCCCGCTTGTTGACCGACCGCGATTGGACCTTCGGCCACCTCATCGACTTCTCACACGTGCCTAGTGCGGCAGGTGGAACAAACCCTCGTCGTTGACATCCATCAACCCGTCCTCGAGCAGTGAGGCTTGTGCGCGCGAGCGCTGTGCCGCGTCTGGCCATACCGCATCCAGGTCGGCTTGGGTAACTGGGTGGGCCGAGCCTCGGAGGACGTCGAGAAGCAGCCCCCGCACCTGCCGGTCCGTGCCGGTGAACTTTTGCACGCGTTTCTTAGCCCGCGCGGTCTCCTCCGCACTAGGTTCTGGGCAGCCCGCGAGCTGCCAGGCGCACGAGGCCTTAATGGGACAGGCGGCACAGTCCGGGTTCTTGGCCGTGCACACTAAGGCACCGAGTTCCATGAGAGCGGCCGAAAAACGCGGGCCGTTCTCGTCCGGAAGCAGGGCTTCTACCTGTGCTAATTCGCGTTTCGTGGGCGTCGGGGCGAGAAAGCGCCCCTCCTTGGCGCGGGCATAGACGCGGCGGACGTTGGTATCCACCACCGGAACGTTGTGGCCAAAATGGAAACAGGCCACCGCACGGGCGGTGTACTCACCGATCCCCGGCAACGCCAAGAGCTTGTCGACGTCTCCCGGGACCTCTCCCTCACCAATCTTCTTCGCGCACTCCCATAAGCGCAGTGCGCGGCGCGGGTAGCCCAGCTTGCCCCACGCGCGCAGGACATCTGCCTTGGAGGCCGCCGCAAGGTCCTGTGGGGTAGGCCAGCGGCGCATCCACTGCTCCCACTGCGGGGCGACGCGCGCGACGGGAGTTTGCTGGCTCATGACCTCGCTTAAGAGCACACCCCACGCCGAGGTACCCGGCCGGCGCCACGGCAGGGGGCGCTCATGAGCATCGAACCATTCCACGACAGCTTGGGTATCCATAGGCACCTCAGTGTAGGGCGGCGGGGTCTAGACTAAGAAACATGCCTTTAGTAGATGTCCCTCAAGACCCGCAGAAGGTGTGGGAAGCCCTCCAGGAAGGTAACCACCGACTGGTGACGGGTAACCTCATCGACGTAAATCAAGACGCGAAGCTGCGCGCTGGCCTGACCCAAGGCCAAGACCCGCGCGTGATCGTGCTGGCCTGTTCCGATTCCCGCGCGCCCATTGAGCACGTGTTCAACATTGGTTTCGGCGATGCCTTCGTCATCCGCACCGCCGGTCACATCCTGGACAGCGCGGTGATGGCCTCGCTGGACTACGCCCTGGAAAACCTCAAGGCCAACCTGCTCGTGGTCATGGGCCATCAGTCCTGCGGCGCGGTGGGTGCAGCCTCAGACTTCCTGGCGGGCGGCGATCTGCCGACAGGCCTGCAGCGTCCAATCATCGAGCAAGTTGCCGCGGCCTCGATGGTGGCCAAGCGCGATGGCCGCGAAGACCGCGCTGACTTCGAGCGCGAAAACACCGCGCAGGTAGTCTCCCAGATCATCTCTGATATCCCGGCTGCACGCCAGCTTCTCGACGCCGGAACGCTCGGCATCGTCGGCCTGCGCTATCTCCTAGAGGATTCCAGCGTGGAGACCGTCGTCCTACACGGCGTTGAATAACCCGTGTGCTCAGCCGGTTCCTCGGGTGAGCACATAGAAGCCGCTGCTCAAGACACGCGGCTGCGGGCTGGCCCGGGTTGGGCTCTAGTCCCCTTAAACTAAGAGCTGTGACTGAGCCATCCCGTACCCCGAAGCAGCTGCCGCGAGAGATCTATGTTCGCCGTCGCGTCGCTGCGCTCGTGGCGATCTTGGTACTCGTGATCGTTCTTATTTGGGCTGCCACCGCGCTCTTTAGCGGTTCGGAGGAACCGGGAGCGGAATCACAGCAAGCAGCGGCTTCGGATACCTTGGCCCCGTCGGAGGAAGCAACCTCGGCGGTGGAGACAACCGAGTCCACTGCGGCCGAGGGCTCCGCTGAAGCCTCGGAACCGGCTGAGCCGAAGGAAGGTGAGCAGGACAAGGAAGCGCCATCCTCTGAGGCGAAGCCCGACGAGTTGACCGTTGATCCCACCAAGACGACGTGTTCCCTCCAAGACCTCAAGGTGCTGGCCAAGACCAACGAGGACAGTGTTCCGGCCGATAAGATGCCGACCTTCTACTTGGAGGTCTTTAACCCGACAACGGCAGATTGCTCCATAGATCTGGATGAGGAACAGCTGCGCTTCGAGGTCTACAAGATGGGCTCTAACGAGCGCGTGTGGGCCGATACCGATTGCTATGCCTCGGTGGAAACCGGCAAGCAGACCTTCAAATCCGGTGAGACTCGCTACTTCCAGGCGGATTGGTCCCGTAAGCGCTCCGAGCCGGGCAAGTGCACCGACCGCGAGGAAGCCGAGCCGGGTGCTTACTTCCTACACTCCGTCATCGGTGAGAATTACTCCCCAGCGCTCCCGTTTAATCTGCTTTAAGAGCAGCAATTGCTTCGCTTAGCGTTGCTGCTTGACGCACCTGCATGCTGCCGCTGACCTCCACCTTTCCGGGCGGGACTAGGGCATGGCGGTAACCCAAGCGGGCGGCTTCCGCCAAGCGACGGTCTAGGTTGGGCACGCGGCGCACCTCTCCGGCGAGGCCAACCTCCCCGATGACAACGGTCTTCGCCGGTAGCGGTTGCTCGTGCAAGGAGGACCACGTGGCAAGGGCTACGGCAAGGTCCGTTGCCGGCTCCTGAATTTTCATTCCTCCCACCGTGGCCACATAGGCATCCTTGTCGTTGGTGCGTTCGCCCGCGCGGGCCTGGAGCACTGCGAGCACCATGGGGACACGGTTTGAGTCGAGCCCCGTCACCACGCGCCGCGGGTTCTTCGCCACAGGATCCACGGTGAGTGCCTGGACCTCAGCCAGAATGGGGCGCACACCATCCATAGCGACGGTCACCGCCGAGCCATCCGGGGTGCTGCCGCGGTGGGAGAGGAAGAGGCCAGAAGGATCCGCGACCTCCCGGATTCCGGACGCTGTCTGCTCGAAGCACCCCATCTCATCGGTGGCGCCGAAACGGTTCTTCAGGCCCCGGAGAAGGCGCAGAGAGGATTGACGGTCACCTTCAAAATTCAGGACGACGTCCACGAGGTGCTCAAGCACGCGCGGTCCGGCAACGTTGCCGTCTTTGGTTACGTGCCCGACGAGGAGGATGGGGATGCCGGTGGTTTTGGCCAGCGTGGTCAGGGCAGCGGTCACCGCGCGCGACTGGGCCACGCCGCCAGCCACGCCTTCGACTCCGGCGGCGTGCATGGTTTGGACGGAGTCCACGATGAGCAGGCTGGGTTTGAGCTGTTCCACGTGCCCAAAGACGACGTCGAGATTCGACTCAGCCGCAAGGTAGAGCGTTTCGTGCAAAGCCCCGGTGCGCTCAGCGCGGGCGCGGACCTGACCGGCGGATTCCTCCGCGGTGGCATACAGCGCAGTGCGCCCTAGCTGCGCCCAGCGGGAAGCAACCTCGAGCAGGAGAGTGGATTTGCCGACTCCCGGTTCACCCGCCATGAGCACCACCGACCCGGGGACGATGCCGCGGCCCAAGACTCGGTCAAGCTCCCCAATTCCGGTATTGATGGCCTTCGTCGCTGACGCACCGACCTTCGTTATCGGCACCGCTGGGCTCGTCGGAGTCAAACCGGTGGGGCGCCGCCCAGACATGGCGGCTTGGGCGGCGGTACTGCTTTGGGCTGCCGCGGTTTCCTGCAGCGTCCCCCACGAGCCGCACTCAGGGCAGCGGCCAAGCCACTTGGGGGAGACGAAGCCACACTCAGAGCAGGTGTGGACGGGACGAACCTTTTTTGCCATGTCTCACACTCTAGTAAGCCGCGTGGACAGGCACGTGTTTGTGTTGCTCCATCAGCAGAAACAAGCGTTACCCCCGAGTGGAGAGAATCTAGCCTACGAGAGGCGTCCCACTAGTGATGGGGTAAACTACGCGGCGAGGGGTATACAACACAGTCCCAAGTTTGTGTGTCTCCGGTCCTATACTCTCCCGACCCGCGAAGGTGTTTTCATGAAGATCCGTCGTACTCTTGTCGCCGTTGGTGCTGCCGTAGCCGTTGCAACTGCTGGTACCCCCGCCGCTTCCGCTGCACAGGCTCCGGAGCCGCTGGCCTCCGTTCTGACCCAGATCGCCAACACTGCTGGCTACGAGGCTCAGAACGTTATTCTTGTTCCGGCAGCTTTGTCCTCCTTGGGCTTCCTGTCCAACCTGCTGTTCAACTAATCCGCCCCACACGTTCATCAGATTTTTCAAGGAGACATAATGAAGATTCGTCGCACCCTCGTTGCTCTGGCCGCTGCTACCTCTGTCGCATTTGCTGGCGCCCCGGCTGCTTCCGCAGCTACCTACCCGGAGCCGTTGAACCAGGTTATGGATCAGATGGTTAAGTACGGCGGCCCGCAGGCACCGAACCTTCTTCTGGTTCCGGCTGCTCTGTCCTCCCTGGGCATCGTGAACTCTATTGTTGTCCTCGCGCTCGCAGGCTCTTCTCAGGCCTAAGCGCCTCGCCGGCACCGTAGAAAAAGGCCACCGCGTGGTATCTCATGCGGTGGCCTTTGTGTATGTGCGAAAACACTAATACGAAACGCAGCTGCCCCAACTGACGAAGTTTTCCCGAATCTTTAAATCACGGGCTACAACTTTGGCAGCTGGGGCGGTTTATCTATGAAGAAAAGGCTTATTTGTTCTCGGCGTAGCCCTCGGTGGACTGCGGGTCGCGGTCATAGTTACCGGACTGCAGCGGGGAGGCCGACACGGTGGCATCAACCTCAATGGTGCCGGTGTTGAAGGTGAAGGTCACCGGGCGGGAGCCGCCAAAGGCGTAGTCCTCATTCTCCAGGGAGGTGGTCACATAAGTGATGTTCTTATCCTTGCCGTCCTTGGGGAGGCGGTCCAGGTTCTCCTGGGAATCGGCGTAGAGAGCATGATCGCGCGGAAGCGGCTCGACGCCCTCCAGGGGCACATCCTGGCCGTCAACGCTGACGGACTCGAGGGTAACGTCATCGACCTTGTAGCCCTGGTTCACGGCAACGAACTTCAGGGAGGTCTCACCGGTGTCCGGCTCAACCTGAATGGTGACGTCACGTACGGCCACCTTGCCATCTTCGGAGCTTGCGGATGCACCGTCGACAGCAATCACCTTTTCCGCGGTCTGCGCAACATGACCGGCCGAGCAGGACGCCAAGGCCAGCGCGGAGAGGGCGGTAACTGACATGATGGCACCGCAGCGAGCGGCGGACTTCAGGGACTGCACTGTGAGTGTCCTCCATTGAATTGCGATCACAAAGCTTATCAACGCTTTAGCCTAGTACCTCCGGGGGGAAAGCACACAGTTTCCGCTAAACCCCTTGGGTAGACCGGGGGTAGCCGGGCTTTATATCAGCCGCCATAGTGGTGTAGTGCAGCCAGTGCGCAGCGCCCGGGCGGGGCAGCAGGGGTAGAAAGCAGCGTGCTAGAATAGACTCCCTGTATATGCGGCCCACCGAGAGCACGCCGAGCGCACACGATGGGCATCGTCTCAAAGGCTTCACAAGGAGTGGCAATGGAATTTAAGGTCGGAGAGGTCGTCGTCTACCCCCACCACGGCGCCGCCAAGATTACGGCGATTGAAACGCGGGAGATGGGCGGCGAGGAGCTCGAATACCTCGTTCTCCAAATCAACCAGTCCGACCTGGTGGTGCGTGTTCCTTCCAAGAACGTTGAGATGGTGGGCGTGCGCGACGTTGTGGGCAAGGAAGGCCTCGAGAAGGTTTTCTCCGTCCTGCGCGAAGTAGACGTCGAGGAAGCTGGCAACTGGTCCCGCCGCTACAAGGCGAACCAAGAGCGCCTCGCCTCCGGTGATATCAACAAGGTGGCAGAGGTCGTGCGTGACTTGTGGCGCCGCGATCAGGACCGCGGCCTGTCCGCTGGTGAGAAGCGCATGCTGGCTAAGGCCCGTCAGATCTTGGTGGGCGAGCTCTCCCTGGCTAAGCCGGTTGATGAGAAGAAGGCTGACACCATGATGGAGGAGATTAACGCCACCATCGAGCGCCACCGCGCCGCTGGCCTGGTGGAGGACAAGTCCATTACCACCGACATTGACAATGACGTCGATCTCGATGACCTCTCCTTCGACGACGAAGACTAATCAACGCTCCACCGCCCGCGTCATTGCTCTCGTCGCGGCTGCCGGTCAGGGAACGCGCCTCGGGGCCGAAGTCCCGAAGGCCTACGTGGAGCTGCGCGGGCGCACCTTGCTGGAGCGTTCTGTCCGGGCCATGATCACCTCAGAATTCGTCGATGAGATCATCGTTCTGGTCAGTCCCGCGATGGAGGGCTACGCCGCCAGTATCCTCGACCGCATCGATTCTGATGTTCCCGTACGTATCGTCCACGGCGGGGGTGAGCGAGCCGATTCCGTCTGGGCGGGATTGCAAGCAATCCCGGAGGAGGACGCCGTGGTGCTGATCCACGACGCCGCCCGAGCGCTGACGCCGCCGGGGATGATCGCGCGCGTCGCCAAGCGCGTGCTCGACGGTGCCACCGCAGTTATCCCGGTCCTTCCCGTGGCAGACACCATCAAAGAAGTCGAAGGGACCGCGGTGCTGTCTACGCCGGACCGTTCCCGTCTGCGCGCTGTGCAGACGCCGCAGGGTTTTAGCCTGGCTGCGCTGCGCCGCGCCAACCTAGACTATTGGGCGCAGGACCCCGACTTCGTCGCCACGGACGACGCCAGCCTCATGGAATGGCATGGTGAGCGCGTGGAGACCGTGCAGGGAGATACCTTCGCGTTTAAAATCACCACCCCCATCGACCTCGTCCTGGCGAAAGCCGTGACGGATGAGGTCGAACCGACCATCTTCGAGGTGCCTAGTGACTAACCCCATCATCCCCCGCGTGGGAATCGCTACCGATGCCCACCAGATCGAGCCCGGAAAACCCTGCTGGATCGCAGGTCTGCTTTTTGAAGGCGTCGATGGCTGCGAGGGCCATTCCGATGGGGACGTGGTGAGCCACGCGCTTGTCGACGCTTTGCTCTCCGCCTCCAACCTCGGCGATTTGGGCTCCTTCGTTGGTGTAGGCCGGCCGGAGTACGACGGGGTTTCCGGCGCCCAGTTGCTGCGCGAGTGCCGCGAGCTGCTAGAAAAGGAAGGCTTCATCATCGGCAACGCTGCCGCACAATTGGTTGGCCAGAGCCCCAAGATGGGCCCGCGGAGGAAGGAAGCCGAGGCCGTGCTGAGCGACATCCTCGGCGCCCCAGTATCCGTTTCGGCCACGACGACGGATCACCTTGGCTTCACCGGGCGCAAGGAGGGCCGCGCTGCCGTGGCTACGGCTGTAGTCTGGCGCGCCACCGAGTCCTAACCTGGTGTCAGGAGAAAGGGGGCGCTGTGGCTTTGACAATGCGAATTACCAATACCGAGGCACTTCGTGCTCGGCACGACGAACTCCTGCACGCCTCCATGGACATGCTTGAGGCATCTGACAAAGGGCGTCTGACAAAAGGCATCAGTCAAATGGCGTTTTTAGACCCAAAGATGCCTTGTGACAGATGCCTTTTACGGGACGCCTTCCTGTCTTAGGTCAATTGGGTGCGGAACAATCCCACCACGCTACTGTAAGCCGCCAGTATCAGTGTTAAAAGCGACGTTGCTCATCCATCCACGACCTAAATCGGGTTGAATGGACAGGCACTGCGCCCAGTCCTGCTCCGTGTGACCATCGGCCGTGGTGAATTCCTACCTGCGGGTCAATTAGACTAGGGCGGGTGAGTACTTTGCGCATTTTTGATACCGCCACCCGCAGCCAACGTGAGTTCGAGCCGGTTCGCCCTGGCCATGCGTCGATATACCTGTGTGGTGCCACCCCGCAGTCGCAGCCGCACATTGGGCACCTGCGCTCCGGCGTTGCCTTTGACATCCTGCGCCGCTGGCTGCTCGCGCAGGGCTATGACGTGGCCTTGGTGCGCAACGTCACCGATATCGATGACAAGATCCTCACCAAGGCCGCTGAGAATAACCGCCCCTGGTGGGAGTGGGTATCCACCTATGAGCGCGAGTTCACCAAGGCCTATAACACCCTGGGTGTTCTGCCCCCTTCCGTGGAGCCGCGCGCGACGGGCTTTGTCACCCAGATGGTGGAGTACATGCAGCGGCTTATCGACGCCGGCTTTGCTTATGCCGTGCCTGGCGAAGACGGTGCTGGTTCCGTCTACTTTGACGTCGCGGCGTGGAATGCCACGGAAGGCTCGGACTACGGAGCGTTGTCTGGCAACCGTGTCGAGGAGATGGAACAGGGCGAAACAGACAACGCTGGCAAGCGCAGTCCCCAGGACTTCGCGCTGTGGAAGGCGGCTAAACCAGGTGAGCCGTCCTGGCCCACCCCGTGGGGCCGTGGCCGGCCGGGCTGGCACTTGGAGTGCTCGGCCATGTCCACCTACTACCTAGGCGGCGAATTCGATATCCACTGCGGTGGCTTGGATCTGCAGTTCCCGCACCACGAAAATGAGATCGCACAATCCCATGCGGCGGGCGATAAGTTTGCCAACTACTGGATGCACAACCACTGGGTCACCATGGCCGGTGAGAAGATGTCGAAGTCCTTGGGTAACGTGCTCTCCATTGCCAACATGCTGGAGATCGTCCGCCCGGTGGAGCTGCGCTACTACCTGGGCTCCGCGCATTACCGTTCGGTCCTCGAATACTCCGAGGCAGCGCTGACCGAAGCTGCGGCCGGCTACCGCCGCATCGAGGACTTCGTGGGCAAGTTTGAAAACGTAGAAAAGGGCGAGTGGACCCCGGCTTTCGAAGAGGCGATGAATGATGACATTGCTGTGCCGAAGGCGCTGGCGGAAATCCACACCACCGTGCGCGCGGGCAATAAGGCGCTGAGCGACGACAACCGTGCAGAGGCCGAGCGCCTCGCCGGGGCTGTGCGCGCCATGGCTGCGGTTCTTGGCTTTGATCCACTCGATGAACAGTGGAAAGATAGTGGCGAAGAGAGCGGCGCTGATGCAGCACTGGACGTCCTCGTCCGTGCCGAACTGGAGCGTCGCACTACCGCCCGCGCAGAAAAGGATTGGGCTACTGCGGACGCCGTGCGCGACCGCCTTGCAGCTGCGGGTATTACCATCACCGACACCGCCGACGGCCCCACCTGGTCCTTGGCGGATTAACCGTCCTTGGCAAAGGCCAAGGACAGCACAGAAGTCGAGGACAACAAAGGAGAAGAATTATGGCACGTACCCATGGCCGCGGCGGCGCGGGCGCCCGCAAGTCCAATAAGAAGGGGGCTACGAAGGGCTCTGGTGGTCAGCGTCGCAAGGGCCTGGCCGGCAAGGGCCCTACGCCCAAGGCGGAGGACCGCGTCTACCACGCCAAGCACAAGGCGAAGCTGGAACGCGAGCGCCGCAATTCGGGCCGCCACCAGAAGGAGACCGCGGAGATGGTCGTTGGCCGCAACCCGGTCATCGAGTGCCTGCACGCCAAGGTGCCTGCTACCTCCCTCTACATCGTGCAGGGCACGCGTAATGATGCCCGCCTGTCGGAGGCAGTGGCCATGTGCAATACCCGCAACATCCCGATTCTTGAGGTCCAGCGCCACGAGATGGATCGCATGACCGGCAACGGCATGCACCAGGGCATTGGCCTGCAGATTCCGCCGTACAAGTATGCCGACGTTCATGACCTGATGGATCGGGCCCGCGATGCTCAGGAACCGGGTATGTTCGTCATCCTCGATAACATCACCGACCCGCGCAATCTCGGCGCAGTCATCCGCTCCGTCGCGGCCTTCGGCGGCCATGGTGTCATCATCCCAGAGCGTCGCTCCGCCTCCGTCACCGCGGTGGCCTGGCGTACCTCCGCCGGCACCGCCGCGCGCTTGCCGGTGGCTCGCGTGACCAACGTGACCCGCACGGTCCAGGACTTCCAGAAGGCCGGCTACCAGGTTGTTGGCCTGGATGCGGGAGGCGAGCACACCCTCGATACTTACAACGGTGGCACCGACCCCGTTGTCATCGTCATCGGCTCTGAGGGCAAAGGCATTTCGCGCCTCGTCCGCGAGAACTGCGATGCCATCATGTCCATCCCCATGACCGACTGGGTTGAATCCCTCAACGCCTCCGTGGCGGCAGGTGCGGTGCTTTCCGAGTTCGCCCGCCAGCGTCGCGCGGCCCAGAAGTAGGCTCACGCTTTCGTCGCCATGTTCCTCACGAGTGTGCGTCCCGCCCCGGAGCTTATTGGGGAGGGACTGCCCGGCGTGCCGGAACACATGCGCCGCCTGGGCGTGCTCATCGCAGCGCTGCCCGGCGGCGCCTTGCGTTTGCCTACGCCCGTGACCGTCGTCGTGGGGGATAACGGCGCCGGAAAATCCACGCTGCTCGAGGCCATCGCCGTGGGGCTTGGCGTCAATCCCGAGGGCGGCTCGCGCCACGCCCGGTTTGCCACCGGCGACGAGGACTATCCCGAGTGGCTCATCTGCTCGCGGGCGCACAACCCGCGCGACGTGTACTTCTTGCGCGGCGAGACCTTCCTCAACTTGAGCGAGTATCACCACCAGATCCACAGCCCGGAGAATCCCGATCCGCTCAGTGACCTGCCGTTTCTCAGCCACGGCCAGGGTCTGCTCGCCCTCGTCGAGAGACGCTTCCATTCTGACGGAATGATCATTCTCGACGAGCCGGAAGACGGCTTGTCCTATCCCCGGCAGGTCGAGGTTGTCACGCAGCTCGAGCGCCTCGCCGCCCAGGGCGCGCAGGTCATCCTCGCGACGCACTCGCCAGTCTTCCTCAGCATGCAAGGCGCGACCGTCTACGCGTTCGGCGACAAGGGGATTGCGCCCGTCGCTCCCGAAGCGACGGAAGCTGTCCACGCCGCGCGCGAGTTCCTTGCCGATCCATTGGGGACCGCCGCGTTTCTTATTGGGGAGGGCGAATGAGAGACTTCTATGTCGACGCCTATGCCGCGCTGGACGGCGGCCACGGACCTGAGTGGGTGTCCTCCGTTCCTGGTTTCGTGGCGCTGCGACGCCAAGGACTGGACCTGCGTGCGCCGGTGACCGTGCTGACCGGGGACAACGGGGTAGGAAAGTCGACGCTCGCCGAGGGCATTGCCTTCGAGTACGGCTTTCCTGAGCGCGGTGGGATATGGGGTGTGCAGCGCTCCGCCGGTCCCATCAATCCCCTCCGGAGGTGGGCGAGCCTGCGGCTAGGTACCGCGCCCAAGGACGGCTACTTCCTGCGAGCGGAGGCGCACTACAACGTT
The DNA here is from genome assembly GCF_030215295.1 of Corynebacterium sp. UMB6689. Classification (NCBI taxonomy): domain Bacteria; kingdom Bacillati; phylum Actinomycetota; class Actinomycetes; order Mycobacteriales; family Corynebacteriaceae; genus Corynebacterium; species Corynebacterium sp. UMB6689. The sequence goes on from NZ_JASOLS010000006.1 coordinate 90,592, forward strand.
GGTTCGACCGCGATGTCGCATGGCGAGTCCGTCATGGACGTCGTGCAGCGTTCCTTTGATGGGCGCGGGCTCTACATCCTCGACGAGCCGGAATCTGGGCTTTCGCTCGTGCGGCAGATGGCGCTCATGGCGGAAATCCATCGCGCCGCGGAGGCGGGTGCGCAGTTCATCGTGGTGACGCACTCGCCGATTGTGGCAGCCATCCCCGGTGCGCGGATTGTTGAAATTACAGAAGATGGGTTCTTCCTTGAGCTGCGCGACGTGACACAGACGCTGGCGTTTCAGTCGTTGCGTGAGTTTCTCTACGCCTCCGGATGCTAGATTCAGGGCCGAGAAAGCTGGATGGCGATCTTTACTTCTTGGTTGCTGGCCAGTACTTCACATCTTGAACATTCAGATTGCGTGCGTGTGCCGAATACAAGGTTCTGGAGGATTGGGGTTCCACGGCTTAGAGACGAGGACGACTCGGTCCTTTGCCTGCCGTTTTCACCTTGTACAGATTCAGCTGCGGGTAACTTGAAGAATCTTCGCCAGCAAACCGTGACATCGAGAGTACATACATGCACAGACGTGTGCAACATCACGCTGGGACGTAATAATTCTCTAGATAACAACGGGTCGCAAGTGTGATTAGTCAGTACGCGAGAAAAGAAAACCTACGCGATGGAACGCGACCTCTACGCGATCGTCAACGACATTGCCGACCACTACAACAAGGTTCACTGAATGATGAACTGAAGGATCTTTTATCCCTTGTAGGCCTTTCATTGCACCACAGTGTTTCCTGCGAGCATGCTTCGCTCGGTATGAAACAGCGTCTAGGAATCGCCAAAGCACTGGTCGGTAATCCACAATTATTGCTTCTCGACGCTCACCTACGAACGGCCTCGACCCGAGGTTGGGGCTGAGTGGAGTGAGACACGATGGGGCGCACGTGCAGTCTAGAGCCCGAAGAATTCCTCCACGAGCTCGGCAGCGATGAAGGAATCCGTGTTTTTACCCAGGCGTGGGTCCAGCTCGTTGCCCGACGGGATGACGTGGCCCATGCCCTCGACGCTCACGAGCTCGACCGGCGCGCCGGTGGCGTCTGCCGGCTCCCAGCGGTCGACAACGGTGTCGGGGAAAAGGTGGGTGCGCTCTGGGCCGGCGGCATGGTTGAGCTCCGCGAAGCGTGCGGCGTTCTCCTGCGCGCCGGTGACGGCACCGCGGGTGCGCTTCGGGTCAATGCCCGCCGTTCCGCCCGTATAGGGCGCGAGCCGGTCGCCCGTGCCGTGGACGAACATGACCGGGGTGGGTTGGTACGCCGAGTCCGGATTGGTGGGCGCATGGTTGGCGCCGGCGCCGAGAGTGGAGGCGAAGACGCAGGCGGCATCGGCAAGCCCGGGGGCGTCGAAGAGCAAGCGGATAACCATCTGCCCGCCGTTGGAGAAGCCGCAGAGGAACACGCGGCCAATCTCCTGCTCCGCGCGCAGCTCGTCGAGGATGGCGCGCGTGAAGGCGACGTCATCGATGCCCAGCTCGCGCGCGGCGACGGGCAGGGTGGCGCGGGCATCGTTAAAGTGCTGTTCCACGCCGGTGGGGTAGACCGCAAGCATGCCGTGGCGGGTGGCGAGGTCATCGAACGTGCCGTTAGTGAAGCGGCGGATGACGTTCGCGGATTGCAGGGAGCCGTGGAAGAACAGGAGGAGGTCTCTCTGGCGCTCGACGTCATCATTCGGGCGGTACACGAGGTACGTGCGGGTGCGGTCTTGTAATTCGAGGCTACGGCGTTCCAAAGTCACGCATCTAGCCTAATCCTGATGCGCGCAGTGCTCATCGTGCGTCGAGGTGTGGTGTGTCTCGGCGTCGGCGCGATCGGTGGCGGCGCGGAAGTGTTCCTGGGAGGCGCGGCGGGCGGCGACGTCGTCGCGGACGGCCTTGCGGCTGCGAGCCCAGCCGATGCCGCGGCAGACCAGGTAAATAACAAAAGAGATGCTCGTGACGAAGACCGAGACGGGCAGGCCCGGCGCCAGGGAGAGGACCAGGCCGCCCACGGCGGAGACCTCCGCGAAGATGGTGGACCACATCACCGCGCGCAGTGGGGAGGAGGTAATCTGTACCGCCGCAGCACCCGGCGTGATGAGCAGCGCCATGACGAGCAGGGAACCGACAATCTGCACGGATTGCGCGGCCGTCAGGCCCACGAGGATGGCGAAACACACCGCCAGAGACTTCACCGGCACGCCGGCGGCTTGAGCCATGACGGGATCCGCGGAAGCGAAGAGCAGCGGGCGCCAGAACAGCGCCACCACGGCAACGATGATGGCGGTCGTCGCGGCGAGCAGCCACACCGACGCGGAGGAGACACCGACAATTTGTCCTGTCAGTAGCGTCATCGCGGTTTTGGCGTTGCCGGGGTAGAGGTGCAGGAACAAAACCGAGAGTCCCAGGCCGAAACTCATGACCACGCCGATAGCGCTGTCTTGTTGGCCTTTCAGTCCCAGCACCGCCAGGATGATGGCGGCGACGATGGCGCCGGCAATCGCGCCGAAGCCGATATTGAGGCCGAACAGCAGGGCGGCGGCCGCGCCCATGAGCGCGAGCTCAGAGGTGGCGTGCACAGAGAAGGACATTTGGCGCAGGACGATAAGTGAGGTCATCACTCCGGAAAGGATTCCGAGCAGCGCGCAGGCGATGAGCGAGGATTGCACAAAATCAACGCCCAGGAGGTACTGGGTATCTTCGATGAATTTAGACAACGATGAGCCTCCCATCGACGTTGAGAACAGTCACGGAGGAGCCATACAGTTCCGAGAGGACCTCGGAGCGCATGACCTCATCGACTGAACCGAACGTGTGGCCATTGGGCGCGAGGTAGAGCACTTTATCCACCACGCCCAGCACCGGGTTTATGCCATGGGTAACGAAGAGTACGGAGGTGCCGCGCTCGTGGCGCCACGCATTGAGCTTCTCGACGGTCGCCTGCTGCCGCGCTGGATCCAAAGACAACAGCGGCTCGTCCGCGAGGATGAGCTCTGGATCGTTGGCTAGGGCCTGGGCTTGGCGGATGAGCTGTTGCTGTCCACCGGAGAGCTGGCCCACGCGGCGGTCAGCGATGCCGGTGGCACCGACTTCGGCGAGGAGTTCGTCGACACGCCCCCGAGCAGGCCGTCGCTTCCGGAGCACGCCATGGGCGAGGGAGAGCGACACGAGATCCCGGGCGCGCAGGGGCAGGTCCTGGGGGAACATTCTTTGCTGTGGGATAAAGCCCACGCGGCAGTTGACGTCGACGCTGCCCGCGGTGAGCTGGCGGGTACCCAAGATAGTGCCGAGGAGCGTGGATTTGCCCACGCCGTTGGGGCCTAAAACGGCGATGAACTCGCCGCGGTCTACGGCGAGGTTCATGTCCGACCACAGCGGTTCTACTGCGGCGTTCTTAAAAGAGATGAGCACTTACACAGCCTCGAGTGCGTTGACGACTTCCTCGTAGTAGTCGAGGAAGTTGGTCCCCTCCGGCGGGGTTTCACCAATCTCTACCACCGGGATGTTCTTATCCTCGGCGGCGGCGCGGATGCGCTTGGTCATGTCGGTTTCGGTCTGTGGGTTAAAGATGAGCAGGTCGATCTTGTCCTGCTTGATGTCCTCAAGGAAGCGGGCCAAATCGGCGGCGGTGGGCTCGCCCTCAGCGACGGTGGCCTTGCGGTAGCCCTCCGGGGTGGCGTCGGTGCTGTCGGTGTACTTGAAGATGTAGTCCGCGATGGGCTCGGTCTGCGCGTAGTTGCGCTGCGGGAGCTTCTCGATGCGTGCCTTCAGTCCTTCCATACGTTCCACGAGTGGGTCGGCGGTCGCCTTGGCTTCTGGGTTGGCCTCGTTAACGAGGGTGGCGACCTCCGTCGCCACCTTCTCGATGGCGGCGGAGTCGTACCACACGTGCTCGTTGCCATCGATGTTGGTGACCTGCTCGGGGTGCTCGGCGGCAATCTTCTTGGCCTCGTCCATGGTCACGGTCTCGCCTTCGTGAGCGTGGTCATGGTCATGACCTTCTCCATGGTCATGGTGGTCATGACCATGCTCATCATGCGCGTGGTCGTGTTCCTCGCCATGCTCATGTTCTCCATGATCGTGATCGCCATGGTCATGCGCAGTAAGCGGCAGGGCGTGAATGATCTGGTCCTGGTTCTTGACGGCCTGGTAAAGCCAGGCGTCGTAGCCGCCGCCACCGGCGATGATGACGTCGGCCTCGTCGGCGCGGGCGATATCCGCGGCGGTGGGCTCGAAGTGGTGTGGGTCCACGCTGTTGCCGCTCACGATGGCGTGGACGTCGATATTGACGTCGGTCTGCGCGGTGTTGACGACCGCCTGGGCCACATCAGCCCAGATGGAGGTCGAGGCGACGACCTGAATGGTCTCCTTATCGGAACCGGCATCCGAGCCGCCATCGGCGTTATCGCCGCTGGAAGAACAGGCGCTCAGCGAGGCGGCGCCCAGCGTGGCAGCGAAGAGGAGGGCGGTGGGACGTCGGAAAGCGCGGCGTGGGAGGGAAGTGGTCATGTCCCTATTTCTACGCTTTAGTGAAAATTGTTGTCAAATGATAATAAGTTGAAAACGGGTAGTCTTACCGTCATGTCCAAACGCAGCACGACGCTGGCCTCCCTGGCAGCCGAACTCGGGGTTTCGCCCACCACGGTGTCCAACGCGTATAACCGCCCAGACCAGCTGGCCCCCGCCACCCGGGAGCGCATCCTCACCGCGGCGGCTGAGCGTGGCTACACAGGCCCGGATCCCACCGCGCGCAGCCTGCGCACACGCCGCCAGGGGTCGCTGGGCGTCCTGCTTACTGAGCACCTGTCCTATGCCTTCGAGGACATGGCCTCGGTAGATTTCCTCGCCGGCATGGCGGAGGCCTCGGCAGGGGCGAGCACGACGTTGACTCTCATCCCGGCCGGCCCAGATACCGTCGGTGCTCCCAATGACGCCCAGGCAGCGCAGCTCGTAGGGTCGGCGGCGGTTGATGGATTTGTGGTCTATTCCGTGGCGGCGGGTGATGCTTACCTTGAAGCCGTGCAACGCCGCGGCTTGCCGGTGGTGGTGTGTGACCAGCCCACGGATTCGGGCTTGCCCTTCGTGGGCATCGATGACCGCGCCGCGATTGCCCCGGCGGCGCAGGCGCTTGTCGACGCCTCCCATACCCGCATCGGCATCCTTGCCATCCGCCTATACCGCGAGCGCCTCGATGGTGAAGTGACGGCTGCGCAGCTAGCTGCGGCGGATATGCACGTGCAACGCTCACGTGTATTGGGTGCGCTCGATGTCTTTGCAGACGCGGGACTCGATCCTGCAGGCATCCCCGTGGTGACGCGCCACATCAATGATCCACGCACCGCTTATGCGGCCGCAGAGGAATTGCTGACTAGGCACCCGGATCTCACCGCGGTGTTGTGTACGACGGACTCGATGGCGCTTGGCGTAATCGCTTATGCACGCGATCATGGAATCGCGGTTCCCGAGCAGCTTTCTGTTACCGGCTTCGACGGCATTGCGCCCGCCTTGGCGCTGGGCCTGAGCACCGTCGTGCAGCCGAACAAGGAAAAGGGGGCGGCGGCGGGGCGCATGCTGGCCAGCCTCATCGATGGGCGCGGAGAGGTGCCGCGCGCGTTGTTGGAGACCACCTTCCATCCCGGGCGGACCGTGGCCCCGGCTGGGGCTTAAGCGCTGTGCTGCGCGCGGGCGGCGGCGAGTTCTTCGAGGAACTCCGTCACCGCCGCGATATCGGGCACGCGCAGCGCCGCTTGCGTTGCGCCCTCACCGACCTTGACGCCGAGGTCCGGCGGTTGGTTGAGCAGGGCGAAGCCGTCTTCATCGGTGGTGTCATCCCCCAAGAAGACCACTGCCGTGGCGCCGACGCGCTGGCGAAGCTTCTCAAGCCACGTGCCTTTCGTGGCCTGTGTAGCAGAAAACTCGACGACGCACTTGCCCGCTGTCTTGGGGAAACCATCGGCGCTGAGAGCCTCGCCTTCTGCATACGCCGCGGCCGCCGCGTCAGGATCCTGCAATTCTAGTGTCCGCAGGTGCAGCACGCGCTGGAAGGGTTTGACCTCCAGTTCCGCGCCGGGGTGGCGCGCGATGATTTCTCTGAGCTCTGCTTCTTTCTTCGCCAGGTGAGCTTCCATCTCCGGAGTGAGGGCGGAATCCTCCCACGAGGACTCGGCGCCATGCGAACCGCCCAAAAGTACCGGTTCGCGCAGCGGGCATACCTGTTTTAGGCCCTCGAGGTGCCGGCCGGAGAGCACCGCGGCGGTGGTGTTCGGGAGCTCCGCTAAGGTGGCCAGGGCGTCGAGCGAGCGCTGCTCCGGCTTTACATCATACGCGTTGCGTGCGAAGCCCGCTAAGGTGCCATCAAAATCGGAAACAACCGCGAGGTGTTCTGCGGAGGCGAGAGCATCAATCATGCTTCCCACCCTAGCGCCGAAAACTTCAAGGCTACAGCGAGGCCATCCGGATGATCGGTGAGTCCACCTTGTCAGTGCGCAGCGTCAACACCAGCTGGTTGTTCGGGTTAAGCCCGAAATCGAATTCATGGCCCTCAGCAATGAGGTTGCGCATGAGTGAATCGGCCCACTGTATCGAGCCCTCGCAGTCAGCACTGCGCGGCGGGCTCTCATAAGTGGCTTTCTCCACCCGCATCACGTCGCCCTCCCAGATGGTGGAGGCCTTGTCATCCTTGTGGAAGGAAACCTCGGCAGTGAAGGAAACACAGCCGGTCGAGCCCACAGCGGTGTGTTCACCGAAGCTCATGTGCGGCACGTGTGCAGTATCGGCGGGCAGGGAGGAAGGAGCATCCGGAGATGTATAGAGGTTAATGACCTGCCAATCCTTGTCCAGGATGCGCTCATCGCCGCGCGGCGCAGGCTCCTCCTCGGCGGAGCCACACCCGCTCAGACCAAGCGTGAGCAGCGCCGTGCCGAGCACAGCGGTGAGCGCTGCGGCGGGCCGGCGCCGCATCATGCTTCCTCCTGGTTCAGTGCGCCGAGGAAGGACTGCGACCACAGTGCGATATCGTGCTGACGCACCTGCTCGTTCATCGCAATCATGCGCTCGCGCATGGTATCAGGAGATTCCTCCAGTGCCTTGACCGCGGAGAGTAGAGCGCGTTTGATGGACTCGATGTCGAAGGGATTGCACAGGTTGGCTTGGGTAAGCTCTGCTGCAGCGCCCGCGAATTCGGAGAGCACGAGCGCGCCGGAGCCATCGCTGTGGGAAGCCACGTATTCCTTGGCCACCAGATTCATACCGTCCTTGAATGGTGTGACCAGCATGATGTCTGCGAGCCGGTAGTAGCGCCGTAGTACGTCTTTCGGGACTGAGCTGTGCTGGTAATGCACCACGGGTGCTCCTAAGCGCCCAAAGCGTCCATTGATGCGGCCCACGGCTTCCTCCACCTTCGAGCGCGTGGCGCGGTAGTGATCGATGCGCTCGCGCGAGGGAGTAGCTAGTTGGACGAAGGTCACCTCGTCCGGGTCCAGCGCCCCGGTCTCGAGGAGTTCCTCGAAGGCAGTGAGGCGCTGCAGGATGCCCTTCGTGTAATCCAAGCGGTCGACCCCCAAAATGACGTGTGCGGGGTTGCCCAACTCAGCGCGGAGCTGGACGACGTCCTCTGCATCGCCACCCTCAGCGAACTCACTCGCTGCAATGGAGATGGGAAAGGCGCCGACCCCGACGGAATGACCGCTATTCGTCACGATGCGGGCGGTCACCTCGCGGGTGCTGACCTCACCTTCTACTGTGAGGCCCTGGGTGCGAGCCAGCTCCACGAAGTTGCGGGCGTTGGATTCGAGGTGGAAGCCGATCAGGTTGGCGTCGAGAAGCCCCCGCACCAACTCTTCACGCCACGGCAACTGGCGGAAGAGATCCGGGGAAGGGAAGGGGATGTGGAGGAAGAAACCGATAGTGAGATCGGGGCGCAGTTGGCGCAGGATGCCAGGCACCAGCTGCAGCTGATAGTCCTGCACCCACACCGTGGCATTCTCCGCAGCGACGGCCGCTACCTCGTTGGCAAAGCGCAGGTTGACCTCGCGGTAGGTGTCCCACCAATCGCGGTTATAGATGGGGGTGACGATGAGATCGTGATAGAGCGGCCACAGGGTGGCGTTGGAAAAACCCTCGTAAAAGGCCTCAAAATCCTCATTCGTGAGGCGTACCGGGTGAAGTAGAACGCCGTTGTCGGTGGTGAAAGGCTCGGGAGCTTCGTCGGCCACGCCCGGCCAGCCCACCCAGCAGCCCCGGTGTTCTTCTAGGACAGGGGAGAGCGCGGTGACGAGGCCGCCCGGGGAGGCCTTCCACTCACGGGTGCCGTCGGCGGCGGTTTCGAGGTCCACCGGCAGCCGGTTGGCCACGACTACGAAGCTATTGCTGCGCCCGGACATAACTAGGCCTTCTTCGTGGCCTTTTTAGTTGCCTTCTTGGTAGCTTTTTTGCTCGACTTCTTAGTGGCCTTCTTGGTGGCTTTCTTCGTAGCCTTCTTTGTCGTCTTCTTGGTGGACTTCTTGGAGGCCTTCTTCGTTGCCTTCTTGCTGCTCTTCTTCGGAGCGGCATCGGCTTGCTCAGCCAAAACCTTGCGGTGGACCAAGCCTTCTGGTTCGACGCCCAGCATCGACATGAGGGTCACGCCGTCGAGGAAATCCTCCGCATAGGTGGCGACGACGCGACGCGCGGCGCGGGCGGTCTCTTCCTCTACAGCATGAGTCTGATCAGCGGCGGGCTGAGTATCTGTGACCTTTGGTGGCACGGAGTCCTCCTGGGATGAAGTGTGAAAGCTTTCAGACCGGCTATTCTACGCTATTGCGAGTCCGTTGGGGCGCTCGGGTCATCTTTGCCGGGCACTGTGTAGGTGGGGCGCTGCGCTGGAAATTGCGTGGTGACGGGCCACATGTCCGTGACGGCATCGCCCTGCTGGAAGCGCGCCTGCTGTGCAGGCGTCGGCGGTTTGGGGCCGTACTGCGGCGGTGGGGCTGGCAGGTTGTGACGCGGAGCGAAGGGCGATAGGGGAACGCGCGGAATGCGGGCGCGCTGGGCCAAGCGGGTGGCACGCGAGAAGGAGAACGTGCCCAAGCGCTTGATCGAGTTATAAGGCCGGAAGTATTGCGGGCGGCGCAGGCGGCGGGCCACTCGCTCGCCGAAGACCACGCCAGCGGCTAGTGCACCGGAAATGGCGAGGGCGCTGGCCAGGTTGGTCAGGCCGGTAATGAGCTGTTCGTTGAGCATGGCGTACATGCCGCGGTACAAAGTCAGACCCGGCAGCATGGGGGTATAGCCCACGATCATGGTGATGAGCGGCGGCATCATGTAGCGGCGGGAGAGGAGACCACCGGCGAGGCCGACCGCCACGGCCGAAATACCGGAGGCGACGACAGCTCCGACGCCTAATAAGACGACGAGGAAATAGTAGAAAATCATACCGGCGGCTGCGGTGAGCCCGGAGATGGTGACCTCGGACCACGACGCTCCCAGCGCTAGTGCGAAGGCAGCAGAACCGATTCCACCGCACAGCACCAGAAGGGGGATCTGGTGATAGACGGGCGGGGCGAGTGTCGCCAGTGGCGGCAGGCTGAAGCCCAACCACGAAGCCACCTGGATACCTAGACCGACGCCGGCGATGATGGCGCCGGTGGACATGAGCGCCTCAAAGAACTTGGCGGATGAGGTCACGGGCGCGCGGGTGATCCCGTCCACCAAACACTGCACCAAGGTCAGGCCCGCCACCAGGATGATGATTCCGGAACCGATGATTTGGGAAGGTAGCATCTGGATGCCAAATCCCGCGAAGATGTTGTAGAGGATGGCCGCGGGGACAACGGCGAGTAGGCCGCCGACGAGGTTCTGATAAAAGGGCGGCAAGCGATAGTCCGCCAGGAACATGTTCGTGCCCATAATGAGTGCCGAAATGAGGAAGGTGACAACCCCGACGAGAAGGTCGCCGCCCAGCATCACGGCGATGAATCCACCCATGGCACCCCACGCGCTGACGATGGTGGTCTTGGAATAAGGGTTCTTCATCGCGTCGATGTCATCCAGGATTTTCTCCGCCATTGCCGGCGGGGTAGCACCGGAGTGGATGGAGCGGATGAGCCGGTCGACAGCGGAGAGCTTAGTGAAGTCCACGGCGATGCTCGGTGCCACGCGGAAGACATGGAGGTTGTGCCGCTCCGGTCCGGTGCCGATGGAGGTGTGGATGGTGATGGTGTTCATCAGAATCGACACGTGGCAGTAGTGCAGACCATAGGAGGAAGCGACGAGGTGAATCTGCGCTTGCACGTCGGTATTGGCTGAGCCCGCCGCAATGAGGATTTCACCAACGCGTGCGGCGATTTCCATGACGCCTGTGACCTGGGCCGGATCGGTGAGATCGACAGGGGCTAGAGGGGAGGGCGGTGGTGCGGCCTTTGCAGCGTCGATGGTGGCGACGGAGGCCGAACGGTACAGCAGGCGCTGGCGCAAGGAAGAAAGAACAGACACGGAAAAGATAGACCTCAACAACACTTCTGGGTTCGGTAAGTCAGCACTTTAGTAACTGCCGTCGATTTATGCACCTGCCAGTGCTTTTCGCGGCTTTTACGTTCACTTTTTCGCAGCGCAAGCACCCTGACTTTCTCTGTATGGGGTGGGCTCAGGTACGATTCCCCTAGCGGATGAGCCGCGGTGCTGGAGTGGCGCAATTGGTAGCGCAACGCACTTGTAATGCGTAGGTTGCGAGTTCAAGTCTCGTCTCCAGCTCAAAAGGGCCTTTTCAAGGCCCTTTTTTCATTCTGGGGGTTATTCGGCGAGGTGGCCTAAGGCGACGTCGATAAGCGCGCGGCGTCTCTGCGGCGGCAGGGGGCGGTCGGTGAGGTGATCGTGCACCCACAGGCCGTCTGCGATGATTGATGCCAGCACGACGGATTCATCCTCCGCGGCAGGATCAGGCAGCCAGCGCCCATCGACGTCCCTCCACACCTTTTGGAAGTCCGGATGGGACTGCGAGTGGATGGACATGAGCAATTCAATGAGCGGGTCATTCTTGCCCATCGACTCCAAGGTGGCGCGGTAGCGCTGGCGAGGACTCAACTGCTCCGCCGTTTTGCCACCGGAGAGACCGATGAGCTCTTCCTCCCAGCGCTCCGCGCACAGCTTATGGCAATCAATGAGCAGCTCGTGCCGGGTAGGAAAGTGGTAGATGAGCCCCGATTTACTCATGCCCGTGGCAGTGGCCAGGGAATCGTAGGTGAGGGCGTGAACGCCATCCTTCTCGATGATGGCGAGCGCCTTTTCGAGCGCCTCAACCTTTTTACTAATGCGTGGCATCGGCACCTCCGGAGGTTGGGTTGCTGCGGAAGCACCAGCCGGTGACCGCAGCAAAAATGAGCATGACTACGCCAAGTCCGGCGGCGGTGGCCAAGTAAGCATCGGTGTATGCGGGGCCGGCGGCCTCCGCGAGCGAGGGGTCGTGGAGTGCATCCATGCCTAGGTCCCGGATGTCCTCTGGCAGCCCGCTCTTATAGAGCATAGGCAGCACCGAACCGGTGACCGCAATGGACAGCAGCGTGCCGAATTCATAGGAAACTTCCTCCACACCCGCGGCCATACCGGAACGCGAGGCAGGCGCGGCGCCGATGATGGCGGTGGAGGATACCGACATCACGAACCCCGCGCCGAGGCCGGTGATGAACAGGCCAACCAGGTATGCGGGGAACACGTCGTGCGTGCCGCCCCACACCACGCAGCCAATGCCCGCTGCCATAGCGAGGAAGCCGCCGGCGATGATGGGCAAGAAGCCCCAGCGGTGCAGGTTAGCCCCGCCCAGCGCGGACATCGGCAGCGCGGCCAGCGCGATGAGGGAAATGATGAGCCCAGCGTGCAGTGGGGAGTAGAGGTCCACCAACTGCAGCTTCTGCGTGGTGGTCATTTCCAGCCCGGCCATGCCAAACATGGCGCCGGCTGCGGCCAACACGCCGCCGCTGAAGATGGGGGAGCGGAAGATATCGAAGGTGAGAAGCGGCTCCTCCAGTGTGTGCTGGCGGCGAGTAAAGAGGACAGCGCCTATGAGGCAGGCGGCCAGCGCGCCACCAATAAGCATGGCGTTGAGGTGGGAGCTGGCTACGGACTTGATGACGAGCACTAGGGAGGCCAGCGTGATCAGTGCGTAAAGGGAAGACAAGAAATCCCAATGCTTCGCTGGGTTCGCCACGTTCGGTGGGGCGAGGAAGGCAGTGAGGATGAGGGCGATGATCACGATGGGCACGTTGACCAAAAAGACCGATCCCCACCAGAAGTGCTCAAGCAAAAAGCCGCCCACCGTGGGGCCTGCGGCCGCGCCAACGACGGCAATGGAGCCCCAAATGCCGATGGCCGTGTTGCGCTCAATCTCATCTTCAAAGGTCAGACGAATCAGAGCCAGGGTAGCGGGCATCATGATGGAGGCGCCAAGACCCAAGAAGGCGCGGGCAGCGACGAGCTCCCACGCGCCGGGCGCTAGCGCTGCGGTCAGAGACGCGATGCCGAAAATCCACAGGCCGATGACGAACATGCGGCGGTGGCCAATTTTATCGCCCAGAGTTCCGGTGCCCAGCAGGAGACCGGCAAGCATGAGTGCATAGGCGTTGATGATCCATAGTTGCTGCAGCGAAGTGGCGTGGAGCTGCTCGGAGAGCTCCGGCAGGGCTGTGTAGAGGATTGAGTTATCCAAGCCGATCATGAGCAGGCCTAAAGAGACCACGCCAAAGAAGGTCCATCGGCGGGTCGCTGAGGTCCGAAGCATCTCTGCCGAGGTTTCCGTTCGTGCATCTGTCATGCTGCGAAACTATAGCGAACGGTCGTTACAGTTTCAAAGCTCAAGAAGCGTGTTTGTTGTCGAAGTCACAAAGCCTCTACTACGTGAGAAGGCAGCTGTAAGGTGGCGAAATGTGCCCGGTGCGGGGACACTGGGGGCCGTTAGCGATAAAAGTTAGAGAGGTACAACATGGCACGCAATTACGCCACGCAGCTCGTGGAAACTCTGGAAGCCCAAGGGGTCAAGCGCATCTATGGCCTCGTTGGTGATTCCCTCAATCCCATCGTGGATGCGGTGCGTCAATCCTCCATCGAGTGGGTGCACGTCCGCAATGAGGAGGCCGCGGCTTTCGCCGCTGAGGCAGATTCCCTCACCACTGGCAACCTTGCCGTGTGTGCCGCCTCCTGCGGTCCGGGAAATACGCACCTTATTCAGGGGCTTTACGACGCCCACCGCAACGGCGCCAAGGTCCTCGCCCTAGCCAGCCACATTCCTTCCCGCCAGATCGGCTCGAAGTTCTTCCAGGAAACCCACCCGGAGGCCATCTTCCAGGAGTGCTCCGGCTACTGCGAAATGGTCAACTCCGCTGAGCAGGGAGGTGTGGTCCTGCACCATGCCATCCAGAGCACCATGGCCGGCAAGGGTGTGTCCGTCCTCGTCATTCCGGGCGATGTCTCCACTCAAGAGGCGGAAGAGGACACCTTCACCTCCTCCGTTATTTCCTCCGGACGCCCGGTTGTCTACCCGGACCCGGCAGAGGCCGCTGCGCTGACCCAGGCCATTAATGAGGCTAAGACCGTCGCTCTCTTCGTCGGTGCTGGCGTCAAGGATGCGCGCGAGCAGGTTCTTGCGTTGGCCGAGAAGATCAAGGCTCCCATCGGTCACGCCCTGGGCGGCAAGATGTACATCCAGTACGACAACCCCTTCGACGTCGGCATGTCCGGATTGCTCGGCTACGGCGCGGCACACGAGGCCACCCACGAGGCGGACTTGCTTATCCTGCTGGGCACGGACTTCCCCTATAACGACTTCCTGCCGGATGCCAACGTGGCCCAGGTCGATATCGATGGCTCCCACATTGGCCGCCGCACCCGCATTAAGTACCCGGTGACGGGTGATGTCGCCGCCACCATTGAGAACATCCTGCCGCACGTCGATGAGAAGAAGGACCGCTCCTTCCTCGACAAGATGCTCAAGAATCACTACGACAAGCTGCACCACGTCGTTGAGGCCTACACCTCTGGCGTGGAGAAGCACACGCCGATCCACCCGGAGTACATCGCAGACCTCATTGACCAGCAGGCCGATGAAGACGCCATCTTTACCGTCGATACCGGCATGTGCAACGTGTGGGGCGCGCGCTACATCACTGCGAACGGCAAGCGCGAGCAGATTGGCTCCTTCCGCCACGGAACTATGGCCAACGCACTGCCGATGGCCATCGGTGCGCAGGCGGCGCACCCGGAACGCCAGGTCATCACTTTCTCCGGCGACGGTGGGCTGTCTATGCTCATGGGCGAGCTGCTCACCGTGAAGCTGCACAACCTGCCGGTGAAGATGTTCGTGTTTAACAACTCTTCCCTCGGCATGGTCAAGCTGGAGATGCTGGTCCAAGGCCTGCCGGAGCATGAGACCGACCACGAGCACGTCAACTTCGCCCAGATCGCGGAAGGCGCAGGCATCAAGCACTTCCGCATCGAGGATCCGAAGGACGCGCCGCGCCTTATCAAGGAGGCCTTGGCCTACGACGGCCCTGCGCTTATCGACGTCGTCACGGACCCGAACGCCCTCTCCCTGCCGCCGACACTCACCTTCGAGCAGCTGCTGGGCTTCTCCAAGGCAGCGACCCGCACCGTCTTCGGTGGCGGCGTGGGTCAGATGCTCTCCATGGCGAAGTCCAACCTGCGCAACATTCCGCGTCCACAGGACTTCTAGCGTGAGCGCTTCGCTCTCACGCTAGAAGGGGCCGACGCACCACAAGGAACCCACGCCCTGCGGCTCCACCCCGCGACAGCGTTATGCTTTCGCGGGGTCTTTGACTGGGATGAGCACGAGCGCTCCGACGAGGAGGACTAGCCCTATGGCGAGCACGCCTCCCCGGTCTCCTTGGCCCATCAGGAAGACGAAGACGCCGAACAGGAAAGGCGTCAACCACGCTACGGCACGCCCGGTTGTGGCGTAGAGGCCAAACATCTCGCCTTCACGTCCTGGCGGGGCAACGCGCGCCAAGAAGCCGCGGGCGGAAGCCTGGGCTGGTCCCACGCACAGGCACAGGATGAGCCCGCAGATCCAGAAGGCCGTCGGGCCTTGCGCGAAGAACATGATGCCCGCCATCAACGTCAGAATTGTCAGGCAGGTGAGGATGATGGCTTTGGGGCCCACGTGGTCGTCGATCAGCCCGCCCGCAACCGCGCCCAGTGCGGCCGCAACGTTGGCGGCAACGCCGAAGATGAGGACGTCGCCAGGCGAAAGCCCATAGACGGATACGCCCAACACCGCCCCGAAGCTGAACACGGCCGAGAGCCCATCACGGAAGATGGCAGAAGCGAAGAGGAAGACAAAGGCGTTGCGATCCTCTCGCCACAGCGTGTGCACCGTGCGCCACAGCTCACGGTACGACGCTGTGAGGCCGCCCGCTGCTTCACCCGACGGTGCAATCTCCGGCACGCGCAGCAGCACGGGAATGGCAGATAGCCCAAACCACGCCGCGGCGAGCAGTGCCACGAGCCGAATATTCCAGCCGCCCTCCGTGGATAGCCCAAGTCCGCCTCCCTCTCCGGAGACGAAGCCGAAGTAACAGATGAGCAGCAGCACGATGCCACCGAAATAACCCGCCGACCAGCCCAGGCCAGATACCCGGCCCACCTTGTCCTCGGTGGCCACCTGGTTGAGCTGGGCAAAGTAATTGATTTCGGCGAATTGGATGGTCACCGAACCTACCGCCAAGCCGACAAGCCCCAGCCAGAAATACACGGGCGCATCATTGCGGATGAAAAACAGGCTGGCCATGACCAGGAAGGTCAGCAGCGACCAGAAGCCCAGCGCGCGCCGCCGCGTGCCCAACCGGTCGGAACGCTGACCCATCACGGGGGTGACCGCAAAAATCACCAGACCCGCCACCGTCATAGACCACGACAACCACTGCGCCGGGGTGAACTGCGAGTCAATGTGTTGGCCCACCGAGTCGGTGAGATAGACCGAGAAAATAAACGTCACGAGAACCGCGTTGAAGGCAGCCGAACCCCAGTCCCACAGGGCCCAAGCAGCCACGGTGAGGCGGTCAGTGCGTTTCGAGGCTTGCGTCATGCTTCATTATCGTAGGCAAAAATATGTGCTGAGTGGCAGGAGTTGCACTTAACGCGACGTCAACTTTTAGGCTCAACGTCATGCGTAATGACTACAGCATCGGCGACGTTGCCGAAATCCTCAAAGTCACCACCCGCACGTTGCGGCACTGGGATGACATTGGGCTGCTCAGCCCACAGTGGCGCACTGGGGGTGATCACCGCCTGTACACCGAAGATGACGTGCAGCGCGGGATGGACATCCTGATATATCGCAGCGTGGGAATTGAGCTGAAGGACATCGCAGTGCTTCTCGATGCCCCTTCCTCCGCCACTCTGGCCCGCCTCCGAGGCCAACACGAGGCTTTACAGAAGCGGCGAGCCGACGTCGATGCGATGTTGTACGCAGTGGAAAGACTGATTGAGGAGACCGAAATGGATAAGAACCTAAGCCCCAGTCAAAAAGTGCGCAATCTGGGTGATGCATGGCCCCAACTGCAGGAAGAAGCCCGCGAGAAGTGGGGAGACAGCAAAGAATGGGCGGCGAGTGCGGCCGCTGCGGAATCGATGGGGAAGAAGGATTGGGAAGGATTCTCCGTGGATCATGAAAACTTTGCGGCCGAGCTAGAGGAGTCCGCGAACGCAGGGCTTGAACCGGGCAGCGAGGGGGCGAAGGAAATCGTCGACAAGCACCGCGACCTCATTGCTCAGTGGTACCCAGTGTCGAGGTCCAAGCAAGTGATCTTGGCTCGCATGTACTGCGAGGATCCGCGCTTCGATGAGACCTATCGCGGTAATGCCGGCTACTTGCGTCAGCTGATTGAAGCACAAGCCCAGGCAGAAGGGCTGGATCTGGGTAATCTCGTGTGGGACTGATTTGTTCACAGCGCACGTCCAGACTCCGCTCAGTACCCTGGGAAGGCGTAGTGCAATACTTCTCACTTTGAATGAGAAACCCCCACGCCACCTAGTCATAGGAACAGCGGAGAAAGGACCAGAGCGGGACCATGGATGATTCAAAGGACGTCAAGGTACTTGTCGTCGATGACGAGCCCAATATCGTTGAACTACTTACTGTTTCCCTGAAGTTTCAGGGCTTCGATGTACACAGCGCCAACTCCGGCAACGAAGCCCTGCGCATCGCGCGGGAGATCAACCCTGATGCCTACATCATGGACGTCATGATGCCGGGCATGGATGGTTTTGAGTTGCTGGGCAAGCTGCGCGCGGAAGGCCTCGACGGCCCCGTCCTCTACCTCACCGCCAAAGACAGCGTGGATCAGCGAATCCATGGCCTGACCATTGGGGCGGATGATTACGTCACCAAGCCCTTCAGCCTGGAAGAGGTCATCACCCGCCTGCGCGTGATCCTGCGCCGCGGCAGCACAGTGGATGACCAGAACGGTGACGCCACCATGACCTATGCCGACCTCACCCTCAACGATGACACCCACGAGGTCACCAAGGCAGGGGAGATCGTGGAGCTTTCGCCCACCGAGTTCAATCTGCTGCGCTACCTCATGCAGAACCGCGAGGTGGTGCTGTCCAAGTCCAAGATTCTGGATAACGTCTGGCACTACGACTTCGGCGGCGATGGCAACGTGGTCGAGTCCTACATCTCCTACCTGCGCCGCAAGATTGATACCGGCGATACACCGCTCATCCACACCGTCCGCGGCGTTGGTTATGTGCTGCGCACACCGCGCTCGTAGGCTTTTTCACTATGAGCGAATCCACCGCGAACCCGGATTCCGGATCCACGCCGGTGCGCAATAGCGCCTTGCGCCGGCGCATGCAGCGCCCTAAAGCGCTGCCCTTGCGCACGTGGCTGCTCGTCTTGATGGTGCTGGTTTCGGGCCTGGGCCTGGCTATGTCCTCCTTGGCGGTCTCGTCGATCATGCGCAACGTGCTCTACACCCGCGTGGACACCGAGCTGAATGATGCCCTGAGTTCTTGGGCCAGCAATCTCGACGCGACTTTCTACACGCCGCAGGACGGGAGCCGCCGACCCCCGACGGACTATGTAGCACTGGCGTATTATCCCGATGGCTCCGTGGTAACCACGCGGCCGACGGCGGCGTTGCCGGATGCTCGTTCGGTGGTCGTTGGTGGTGAACCTAGCACCGTTCGCTCAATTCAAGGCGAAACCGAATGGCGTGCCGTGGCGCAGCTCAAGACGGATGGCTCCGTGGTGGTCGTCGCTAAAGACATGACGACGGAAAACTCCATTCTGAAAGGCCTCGCTATAGTCCAGGTCATCATCGCGGCGCTGGTCATGCTCATTATCGCGCTCGTGGGTATGTGGCTGATCCACCGGGCGCTGCGGCCGCTGCGCGTGGTCGAGAAAACGGCCTCCCAAATCGCGGCCGGCAACCTGGACAAGCGCGTGCCAGAGTGGCCGCTACATACCGAGGTAGGCCAGCTCGCCGCGGCGCTTAACGTCATGCTGGGACAGTTGCAGAACTCCGTCGTCCATGCGCAGGAAAAGGAGCAGCAGATGCGCCGCTTCGTCGGCGATGCCTCCCACGAGCTGCGCACGCCGCTGACCAGCCTGCGCGGCTACACGGAGCTGTACCGTTCGGGGGCGACTAAAGATCCGGAATTTGTCTTCAGCAAGATCGATGCCGAGTCGCAGCGCATGTCGTTGCTGGTGGAGGACTTGCTAGCCCTGACGCGTGCGGAGGGATCGCGCCTCGATATGCGCGAGGTAGACATGCTGGAGCTCGTGCTTTCCGTGGGCTCTTCGGCACGCGCGGCCTTTTCTGGCCGCACGATCAACGTCAACAATGAAGCCTCCGAGATTCCGATAGTCAACGGTGACGCGGACCGCCTGCACCAAGTGTTGCTCAACTTGGTATCTAACGGTATCCGTCACGGTGGTGACGAGGCATCGGTGACGCTGACTTTGCGGGATGATGAGGAGAACGTGCTTATCGACGTCGCCGATGACGGCAAGGGCATCTCCCCCGAAGATGCAGCCCATATCTTTGAGCGCTTCTACCGTGCGGATAGTTCACGGACCCGCGATACGGGTGGCTCGGGCTTGGGCTTGGCCATTGTGAAGTCCCTCGTGGAACAGCACGGCGGTTCGATCTCCGTGGACTCTGAGCTGGGCAGCGGATCGGTCTTTACCGTCCGCCTCCCCAAGGCGCCGACGAGCGGGAGCTAGCGCCTAGTTGCTGCGGCGGCCGTCCTCATCCGTGCCGAGGTGCTGGCGGATGCGCGCGGCGGCCTCGTCCATGGCGGCGGGGTCGGTGGCGTCGGCAGCGAAGGCCTTGGCGAAGTCGTAGTCTTCCATCTTCTCGGTGGGGAAGAGGTGGATGTGGGTATGCGGCACGTCGAAGCCGGCGATGATGTAGCCCGTACGCGGGGTGTCGAAGGCCGTCTTAATGGCGCCACCGATCTCTAGAGCAATCTCGTTGAGGTGCGCCCAAGTCTGAGAATCGAGGTCAGTCCACTTATCGACCTCCTCGACTGGCACGACCAAGGTGTGGCCATAACGTAGCGGCTCGATGGACAAAAATGCCACGCATTTCTCGTCGCGGTAGACAAAGCGAGCTGGCAGCTCGCCCTCGATGATCTTTGTAAATACGGAAGACATGGCCCCTAGGCTACCGCCAGTTAAGATAGACGGCATGCGCATTCTCGTTATTGGCTCGGGCGGCCGCGAACACGCCCTGCTCACTGGCCTTAAATCTGATCCCTCTGTTACCGATTTGCACATCGCCCCGGGTTCCCCGGCACATGCCAAGCAAGCCACCATTCACCCGGAGTATTCCCAGGTGGACGATCCTGCGCGTATGACGGAGCTGGCGGTTGATATTGACGCGGATCTGGTGGTCATCGGGCCGGAGGTGCCGCTGGTGAAAGGCGTGGCGGACGCTTTGCGTGAGCGCGGCATTGCGGTCTTCGGGCCGTCGGCAAGCGCGGCACAGATCGAGGGATCCAAGGCCTTTGCCAAGGATGTCATGGCGGCCGCCGGCGTGCGCACCGCACGCGCGGAGCAGCTCGCCCCCGGCACCAGCGATGAGGACATCGAGGCCGCCCTCGATCGTTTCGGCCCGCACTTCGTGGTTAAGGACGACGGCTTGGCCGGCGGCAAGGGCGTCGTGGTGACCGAGTCCCGCGACGCGGCCCGCGCGCACGTCGATGCGGTTCATGCCGTGGGCAACCCAGTGCTGCTCGAGTCCTTCCTCGACGGACCGGAGGTCTCCTTGTTCTGCTTGGTGGACGGCGAAACCGTCGTCCCGCTGCTCCCGGCACAGGACCATAAGCGCGCCTATGACAACGATGAAGGCCCCAACACCGGCGGCATGGGTGCCTACACCCCGCTGCCGTGGCTGCCTGCCGACGGCGTCCAGCGCATCGTCGACGAAGTCTGCGTTCCCGTGGCCAAGGAAATGGTCAAGCGTGGCACTCCCTACTCTGGCTTGCTCTACGCCGGCCTGGCGTGGGGCAAGGAAGGCCCAGCCGTGGTGGAATTCAATGCCCGCTTTGGAGACCCGGAGACACAGGCGGTGCTCGCTTTGCTGAAGTCTCCGCTGGGTAAGGTTTTGAATGCCACTGCCACCGGACAGCTGGCGGAACTTGCGCCGCTGGAGTGGGAGGAAGGCTACGCCGTTACCGTGGTGCTGGCTGCCGAGGGTTACCCGGCTTCCCCGCGCAAGGGTGATTCGATCACCTCGCCGGATCTTGACGATCCCACCCGCGTCCTCCATGCTGGCACCACCACGGGGGAGGGCGGCTACGTCTCCAACGGTGGGCGCGTCCTCAACGTCCTCGGTCGCGGCGCCACCCTCGCCGATGCCCGTGCTGCCGCCTACGAGATTCTCGGCGGCATCGAGCTGGAGGGCAGCTTCTTCCGCACAGACATCGCACTGCCAGCGGAGAAGGGCCAGATCAGCATCTAATCCGCTGATAATGCCTCCTTTGGGGCGAGGCGTGGAATAATGAGCGACGTGGCTGAAAAGAAGAACATTTCCAACGTCCTGTCCGCTCGATACGCCTCCCCCGAGATGGCTGAAATCTGGTCCCCAGAACACAAGATCATCCTGGAGCGCCAGCTGTGGATTGCGGTGATGAAGGCGCAGAAGGATCTCGGCGTAGACATCCCAGCTGCGGCTATCGCCGCTTACGAGGCGCAGGTTGAGAACGTCGACCTCGCCTCCATCGCGGAGCGTGAGCGCGTCACGCGCCACGACGTTAAAGCTCGCATCGAAGAGTTCAACGCCCTGGCCGGCTGCGAGCACATTCACAAGGGAATGACCTCGCGTGATCTGACGGAGAACGTGGAACAGCTGCAGATCCTGCGTTCTTTGGAGCTGACCCGCGATAAAGCCATCGCGGTGGTCTCCCGCATCGGTGAGCGCGCCGCGCAGTACCAGACTCTGGTGATGGCGGGCCGCTCCCACAACGTCGCCGCCCAGGCCACGACCCTGGGCAAGCGTTTCGCTTCGGCTGCCGACGAGCTCCTGCTCGGCATCGAGCGCGTGGAGTCTCTGCTGAGCCGTTACCCGCTGCGCGGCATCAAGGGCCCGATGGGTACCTCGCAGGACATGCTTGACCTCATGGGCGGATCCGAGGACAAGCTCGCGGCGCTAGAAACGCGCATTGCGGATCACCTGGGCTTCTCCCGCGTATTCAACTCGGTGGGCCAGGTTTACCCGCGCTCCCTCGACTTCGATGCTGTGTCCGCGCTGGTGGAGCTTGGTGCTGCGCCCTCCTCACTGGCGACGACCATCCGCCTCATGGCCGGCAACGAAACCGTGACTGAAGGCTTCAAGGAGGGCCAGGTTGGTTCCTCCGCGATGCCGCACAAGATGAATGCCCGCTCCTGCGAGCGTGTTGGCGGTTTCCAGGTCATTCTGCGCGGCTACCTGACGATGGTGGCGGACCTGTCCGGCCAGCAGTGGAACGAGGGCGACGTCTTCTGCTCGGTGGTGCGCCGCGTTGCCTTGCCGGATGCTTTCTTTGCCATTGACGGCATGTTCGAAACCTTCCTCACCGTGCTGGCAGAATTCGGTGCTTTCCCGGCGATGATCGACCGTGAACTGGAGCGCTACCTGCCCTTCCTCGCCACCACCCGCATCCTCATGGCGGCGGTGCGCGCGGGCGTGGGCCGTGAGACCGCGCACGAGGTCATCAAGGAAAACGCCGTCGCTGTAGCACTCAACATGCGTGAGAATGGCGGGGAGCAGGACCTGATTGAGCGCCTGGCTGCCGACGAGCGCCTGCCGCTCGATGCCGCAGCTCTCGAGGCCGCGCTGTCGGATAAGCACGCCTTCATCGGTGCTGCCGAGTCGCAGGTGAGCCAGATTCTGGGCCGCATCAAGGCGATTGCTGACCAGCACCCGCAGGCCGCGGCCTACACCCCGGGCGAAATCCTCTAGCTCACGCGGCCGGGGGATCCCCTGTGAAGGGACGACCCGGCGCGGTACGTTTTCGCAGACAAGCCCTCTCAAACGTGAGTTTTTGAGGCTCTATTTACGAAAACGTACCGCGCTGGCCCGGTCCATGTACGTTTCGATCAATTAAGGTTGCCCGAATTTTCTGGTCCCTATTTGATCGAAACGACCTTCTATCGACGTCCCGGGCCACCCGGCACTAGCTTTTAGGCCATCCCGGGGATGCGCAGCACCGGCAACTCGAAGCCGCCGAGGGATTTCCCGTTGGAGGCGAGGTAGCCGCCGATCATCAGCGCGGTGAGTACCGCCATGATGCCGAGAACCGCAGCACCCGTGGACGAGGTTTGCTGCTGCGTCGTCTTGCCCGGAATGGGCAGCTCCGGCACCGGCTGGATGCCTTCTTGCGCACCGCGGCTGCGCAGTTCCTCGACGCACTCAGCGAAAGACTGCACCTGCGCTGCGTTGAAGGCGTCAACGGCTTCTTTCTCCTGTGCCTGGTTTTCTGCCAGAGCGGCGCGCAGCTTGGGGCTGAAATCGCTACCCGTCGACAGTAGTGGCGCCGGTCCCTTCTTTGCGCGGGCGGCAGCAGCATTGATGGAGTACTCGGCGTCCTGCGGCAGCAGCACCGACTCATCCGCTACGAGCGCCTCCGGAGCGGCGGCGCCGACCAGGATGATGAGCATATCCGCGCCCGTATAACCGGCCTTGCCCAGCGCGGCCACCGTCGCCGCATAGCCCGGAGCCTTGCTGATATCGCGCGAGGTATACGCGGAGAAATCCAGCTTCGGGAACTGCGCTTGAATCTGCTCGGAAGTCGCCTTAATCGTCGCGATATATCCAGCGCGGACGTCCCGGGCTAGCTCGCGATCCGTGGCCGAGGCCGACATCGTGCACAGCCATTGGCCGTGGTCAGATTCGCGCACGGAGATATCGGCAGCCTGCGCCGCCGGCACGCTCAGGGCACCGCCCACCAGTGCAGCGGAGGTCAAAAGGGAGATCATGCGAGAGTGCACAGGCTTAACTCCTCATGCTTGGGATGTATCTTGAAGCAGTCTAGACGGGTCTAGGATGTATGTCATGCGTCCAGAACTTTCTTCCTATGCCCACATCGCCTCCGGCAAGGTGCGCGATATCTACGAAATCGACGACAATACCCTGCTCATGGTCGTCTCCGACCGCATTTCCGCCTACGACCACGCCCTGGAGCCCGCCATTCCGGACAAGGGCCGTGTGCTTACGGCGACCTCGAAGTTCTTCTTCGACGTCATTGATTTCCCTAACCACCTCGCCGGCCCGCTCGATGATGAGCGCATCCCCGAAGAGGTACTCGGCCGCGCCATGGTGGTGCAGAAGCTCGACATGCTGCCCTTCGAGTGCATCGCCCGCGGTTACCTCACCGGCTCCGGGCTGAAGGAATACAAGGCATCCGGCAGCGTGTGCGGCGTCGAGCTGCCGGAGGGGCTGACCGAGGCCTCCCGCCTGCCCGAGCCCATTTTCACCCCGGCCACCAAGGCGGAGCAGGGCGACCACGATGAGAACGTCTCCTTCGACGTCGTTGTGGAGAAGCTAGGCCGCGAGCGAGCTGAGCAGCTGCGCGAAGCCACCCTGCGCATTTATGCCACGGCCGCCGCACTGGCGGAGGAGAAGGGCATCATTTTGGCGGATACGAAGTTCGAGTTTGGCGTCGACAAGCACGGCACCTTGGTCTTGGCTGATGAGGTCCTCACCCCGGACTCCTCACGCTACTGGCCGGCCGATACGTACGAGGAGGGCAAGGTTCAGCCCTCCTTTGATAAGCAGTACGTGCGCGATTGGCTGACCAACTCCGGCTGGGACAAGGAGTCCACGCCGCCGCGCCTGCCGGATGACGTTGTCCAGGCCACCCGCGCGCGTTATGTTGAGGCTTTTGAACGCCTGTCCGGAACCACTTTTTAAGGAGGCTGAATGAACGCACCACACGCAGCGAAACGCCCGGTCACCCGTGAGTTCCATGGCCGCAGCTTCATCGATAATTACGAGTGGCTGCGCGCGAAAGACGCCCCGGAGACCCGCGAATACTTGGAGGCCGAAAACGCCTACACCAAGGAGCGCACCGCACACCTGGACACCCTGACGGAGAACATCTTCACTGAGGTCAAGTCCCGCATTAAGCAGACGGACATGTCCGTGCCCCAGCGCCGCGGTAAGTACTGGTACTACGGGCGCACCGAGGAGGGGCAGGAGTACGGCTACAGCTGCCGCATCCCGGTGTCGGAAGGTTCTGATCCGTGGACTCCGCCGACCATCCCGGAGGAGGGGGCGCCGGAAGGGGAGCAGGTGCTTCTCGACGTCAACGCGCTCGCCGAAGGCCACGACTTCTTCGCCCTGGGCGCGTCCACGGTGAGCGATTCCGGTGACCTGCTGGCCTATTCCGTGGACGTGGCCGGCGACGAGCGCTTTGAGCTCTTCATCAAGGACCTGCGCACAGGAGAGCTGTTGGAGGACCGCCTGGAAGGCATCTTTTATGGTGCGACGTGGGTCGGGGAGGAGTTCATCTTCTACACCACCGTCGATGATGCATGGCGGCCGGACACCGTGTGGCGCCACCGTGTGGGAACCCCGCAGTCAGAGGACGTCGTGGTCATGCGCGAGGAGGATTCGCGTTTCGGCATTGGCGTGGGGACGACCCGCAGCGAGAAGTACATCATGATTGTGTCCGGCTCGAAGACGACGAATGAGGCGTGGGTGCTCGAGCAGTCCAACCCCGAGGGGGAGTTCCGCTGCCTCTGGGAGCGCGAGACCGGCGTGGACTACGACGTTGACCACGCCGTGGTGGGCGGCACCGACTACTGGGTTGTCACGCACAATGCCACCGGCCCCAACTTTGCCTTAGGCTACTGTCCGGTCTCCGATGACCTTCCAGCCTTGCGCGAGCTCACCGTCCTCATGCCGCATGATGACACCGTGCGCATTGAAGGCGTGGATTGTTACCGCGACCAGATCGTCGTGGGCTACCGCCGCGGCGGCATTGGCCGTGCCGCGGTAATGGATGTGCGGGAGGGGTGGGCGCGTTTCGACGAGCTCAACTTCAACGAGGAGCTCTACACCGTTGGCGTGGCCGGCAACCCGGAGTGGGATGCGCCGGTGCTGCGCGTGAGCTATACCTCCTTCATCCAGCCAGCCCAGCTCTTTGATTACCGCGTGGCCACCGGCGAGTACACGCTGCTGAAGGAACAGGAAGTCCCTGGCGGCTATAACAAAGACGAATACGTGGCCTATCGCGTCTGGTCGGAGGCGCCCGATGGGACGAAGGTGCCGGTGTCCATCGTGCACCGCGCGGACTTGGACCGTGCGCAGCCGAACCCGACGCTGCTTTACGGCTACGGCTCCTACGAGGCAAATATGGACCCGTATTTCTCGGTCTTCCGTTTGTCTCTCATGGACCGCGGCATGATCTTTGCCATGGCGCACGTTCGCGGCGGCGGCGAGATGGGCCGCAACTGGTACGACGACGGCAAGATGCTGGCTAAGAAGAACACGTTTACGGACTTCATCGCAGTGGCCGATGACCTCATCGCGCGCCGCGTGACCACCCCGGACACCTTGGTGGCGGAAGGCGGTTCCGCCGGTGGACTGCTCATGGGCGCGGTGGCGAACATGGCGCCAGATCGGTTTAAGGCCATCGAGGCCAACGTGCCCTTCGTGGACCCGCTGACCTCGATTCTTATGCCGGAGCTGCCGCTGACAGTGGTGGAGTGGGAAGAATGGGGCGACCCGTACCACGACCCGGAGGTCTATGACTACATGGCTTCTTACTCACCGTATGAGAACATTGCGCCGCAGAAGTATCCCAATATCCTGGCGCTGACCTCGCTTAACGACACCCGCGTGCTCTACGTGGAGCCGGCGAAGTGGGTGGCCAAGCTTCGTGACGTCGCCACCGGTGGCGAGTTCCTCCTCAAGACCGAGATGGCCGCCGGCCATGGTGGTGTGTCCGGCCGCTATGCCAAGTGGCGGCAGGCGGCATTCGAGTATGCGTGGTTGATTAACCAGGCCACGGGGGTTGAGTCTTAGGCTCCCCGCTTGAGCTGTGTGGCTAATGAGCCGCACAGCGTCCTAGGCCGCCCATGTGGGGGAGTGAGGCTTCCCCTCGGCGCGCGCCGGGACGGTGGCTGTGCGATAATTTTCCTTATGCATGGCCACCTTTTGGTTTCGATTTCCAGTATCTTCGACGACACCCGAAGGCAGGCCGCTGACCTGCTGGAGCAGTTCGATAAAGCGGATATCCCGGTGTCCTTGCTTGTAGCGTCACACATCGATGGCAATTGGCACCTAGCTAAGGATTCGGCGACACAGTCGTGGTTGCGGGAGCAAGCCGAATCGGGCCGAGTGCTCATTCTCAACGGCTTCGACCAAGCAGTTCAGGGCCGCCGTGCGGAATTCGCAAACCTGGATGCACACGAGGCGCGTCTGCGCCTCAAGGGGGCGACGCGGCAGATGGCCAGAATCGGCTTTGAGCCCACTATCTTTGCGCCGCCGCGCTGGCGTATGTCGGCGGGAACTCTAGAAGTTCTTCCTGAGTTTGATTTTGACTTTGCTGCATCCACCCGCGGCATCCATGACCTGCGCACCGGCGAGCTCCACCAAGCCCGCAACTTGTCCTTTGGTGAGGGTTTCGGTTCGGCCAAGTGGTGGCGCCGCAACATCATCCGCGCTGCCGAGCGCTCCGCGCAGCGCGGCAACACCGTGCGCCTATCGATTTCCGGCCGTAACCTTGATGACCGCAAGGTAGTGTCCGATTTCCTTAAGGCCGCCGAGCGCGCCGTTGGAGCAGGCGCCAGTCCCGCTGACTATACGGCCTTCGCACCGCGCTAGCCGTGCCCACTCGAATGCTCACGACACGTTAAACCATCCGCATATCCCGGTGTCCGTTGGCCTGTATAGAAAGGGAGACGCGTCTTCCAGGAACGACGGAGTGCCCGTAAACCTTCATCCGGTTGGCAGGTTTCGCTCTTTAAGGGCTTAAGGATCCCGTTGCTCTTGCTGCTTCCGGCAGCACGTGAAGCCGGACTTGGGGTCGCCGGATTGCCCGTCAGTCTGGCTTTGGATGATGGGTAGCGCTGGCATAAAGCTCGCAGGTTTTCCTGCGTGCCTTGTTGTGGTTTGTGGGTGGTGTTGTCTGAAGGATCGCCGATGTGCCCGCTAACCTTCCCTCGGTTGGCGGGTAGCGGTGTTGGTGCAGGTGGTGAGCCGTTTCCTTTCAGTTGTTGCTGTGTGTGGTGGCTGGGGTTAGCTGCTGTCGGGTGGTTCCTTTGGTGGCTGTTCTGGTGTTTGTGTTCCGGGAGGTTGTGTCGGTGCCTGCCGGTGTGGCGCTGGGTGGCTCTGTCTTCCAGTTTGCTCCGGTAATCCTTGGGTTGGTGCTGTGGTCTGTGTCTTTGCGGCTGCTTGTTCGGTGTTGAGTCTGGCTAGTGCTTCTTGGTATTCCGGCATTGCGGTAATTGGGGCACCCCAGGGTGGGATGAAGGACACTCCGGTGTTGAGTCGGTACATGTAGCCGCGTCCGGTAGGCCTGTGTGGGTCATCGTCGTTAATGCCGTTGTGGTAGGCGCACAGGAAGGTCAGGTTTTTAATGTTGGTGTAGCCACCTGCTTGCCAGGGGATGAGGTGGTGGACTTGGCAGTAATCGGCTGGTTTGTTGCAGCCTGGTCTTGAGCAGGTGTGGAATTCCGCGTGCAGGCTAAGGCGTTGGTTGAGGTTTGCTCCACGTTCTAGGCGCCAGGTGTTGATGGGCCCGTCAAGAGGGTGGACGAGGGTGGCGTAGCCTATTTCGGCAAACTTGTGGGTGAGAAACTCTGCGCCTGTCATGCGCGCGCCGTTAGTCAGGTTGAGCTGGATTTCGTCCCCGTCGCCGTTAATGATTTGGTCGAGCTCATTCAGGGTGATGATGACTTGGGTGCGCACGGCCGGCTTTGTACCGCTTGCTTGGTTGAAGAAGACGTCATTGGCGGCTTTAAGCAGATCAGTGGTGTTGGTGGATTCTAAGACGGCGCGCATGTTGGCAATCGTGGTGGCGTCATCGGTAATGGAGAGCGTGTTGGGGCCTTCGGATCTGTAGGTGATGCGCACGCCTGGTTTGACGGTTCTTTTAGCACGCAGTTCTTTAAGCCGTGCGGCGGCAACATGTGGGATGCGGTGTGCGGGTGTGGCAGCGAGTTTGATTCTTAAGTTCCAGGCATCCAGGGTCTTTTTCACGCGTGCGGTGTAGGTTTCAATCAGTGTGAGGGTGCCCAGGCTGTGGCGTTGTTGAAGGGCTGCAGCACGGGCTTTCTTTTGTTTACCGGTAAAGCGGGTGGGACCGAAGTAAACCTGGTGCAGCTGTGAAAGCTCGGTGGCATCAGAGGCATCCGCGCCGAGCACGCGGAGCTCATCGGGTGTGCCAGGTACATGTTCCACCAGTGCAATCCCCGAGTTGCGAAGGCGGAGGTAGGTTTCGATATCCCCCATGAGCACAGAGACTAAAACAGCACTAGCAACCCCGCAACCGGAGGAAGAAAATTCCTGGTTAGAGGGGTAATCGGGCTGGTAGGAGAAAAGCCCCTCAGATGAGGGGCTTAACGAGACTGAATAAATACGCTCAGCAGAGTGCTTTATTTAGACCCGGTCGGGACGCAGGCCGCGCCGATGATGCCAAGCGCAGCCAGCAGGCCGAGACCACCGGCAGCGTACTGAGCTTCGCGCGGGATGTTGCGGGCCATCGACTCAATCTGCTTCCGGACCGGCTCGAAGCCCGGGATGTTGAACTGTGTATTGGCAAACCCAAGGAAGGCCAGCGGGATGGCAAGGGCTGCGGGGATGGCGAGACCGAGGGCAGTCGGCAGGCAGCGCTCGCCAGTAGAAGAACCGGTTTGGCTGGCGGGCTTGCTGTCTACCTTGATGGTTTCGGAAGTGCCATCGGTGTACTTCACAACGAGGTTGCCCGCAGCGTCAGTGGTCACGGACTCGATACCACGGCCATCCTTGCCGTCTTGACCATCGGCTCCGTCCTTACCGTCTTTGCCGTCGCTACCCGGTGAGCCCTGGTCGCCCTTCGGTCCGACAAGGAGACCGAGATTATCGGTTGTGCCGTCGGTGTAGGCGACGATGACCTCGCCCCTGTCGTTGGTGGTCACGGACTCAATACCACGGCCGTCTTTGCCTGGCTTGCCGTCAGCGCCGTCTTCGCCGTCGGTACCATCCTTGCCATCGGCACCGACAACATTGCCGGCGTCTTCGGTGGTG
This sequence comes from Corynebacterium sp. UMB6689, assembly GCF_030215295.1. NCBI lineage: Bacteria > Bacillati > Actinomycetota > Actinomycetes > Mycobacteriales > Corynebacteriaceae > Corynebacterium > Corynebacterium sp. UMB6689. The sequence continues at coordinate 120,318 of NZ_JASOLS010000006.1, forward strand.
CCGTCGGTGTAGGTGATGATGAAGTGGCCCTCGTCGTTGACGGTGACAGACTTGATGCTGCGAGACTCATCAGCCTGATCCGGGTCTTCAGCTGGATCCGGATTCTCAGCAGAGCCGCAGCCTTCGAGCTCGTCCGCAGAGCGTTTCACCGTCGCAAGGTTGAAGCCCACCTTGACCGGGTCGTGGTCGGAGGAGCGGTAGGGGTTATCGGCCTCAAAGACATCGCCGCCGGTGTAGTTGCGGCGGGAGTACTCCATGGCAATCGGCTCGTCGGAGTTGATGTTCCACGTCTGCGCGGCCTGGGCGTCGACGTGCTCGTTGGCCAGGATGTGGTCCAGGGAGCCGAGGCGGCCGGAGAACTGGTAGGAGGCCACGTCCTGCCAGTCCTCTTGGGCGTTGAGCTCCTCAACCGGGATGGTGTAGCCAGCGTTGCGGAAGACGGAGATGGCGTCTTCCTTGGAGTAAGCGTTTAAGTCACCCATGACGAAGGTGGCCTTCTCCTGCCACTGTGGCTGCTTGGACAAACCATCCAGGACTGCCTGGGCGTGGGCATTGCGCACGTTCGGGTTGTTGCCCTGACCATCGCCGGTGTCCTTGTCACCGTTGGCCACGGAGCCCTTGGACTTGAAATGGTTGGTCACCACCACGAAGGAATCGGGGCCCTCAGGAGCGCACTTGTCAGCAACCGGTTCAAACTCCGCAGCGAGCGGGGTGCGGGCGGTACCCTTGAAACGCTCATCCTCAAGCAAGGAGGTCTCACCGACCGGCTCGACGCGGTCCTTCTTGTAGATGATCGCAGTGCGGATGACATCCGTGTCCGCCGCGGAGTTCGCTGGGGCCTTGACGTAATCCCACTTTTCAGACCCCGCACGGGAGTTGAGCTCACCCACGAGGTACTTCACGGCATCGTCATAGGTGCCACCCACGGTGTTGGCGGCGTTCTCAATCTCAGACAAGCCAATGACATCGGCGTCAAGGCCCTCCAGCGCAGTGAGGATCTTGCCCTTCTGGTCCTCAAATGCGGAGGCAGACCACGCACCGCGGAAGGTGGGGCTGTCGGAGCCCACACCGTTACCGAAACGGTCCTTGTACGCCTTCGCGCCGTTGTCCTCACCAAGGTTGATGAAGAAGTTGAGCACGTTGAACGCCGCCACGGTGTAATCGCCAGCCACCTGCGGGGCCTCCGGACGGGCCGGGTCCCACGTAATTGGCAGATCTGCGGTAGCGGAGTCACCCGTAATCATCGTGGTGGGCTGGAAGCGCCACTGCTCGTGGCCGTAACCCAGGATGACGCCGGAGTCCGCGAACTCCACCTGGTTCGTCGTGCGAATCGTCTTCACATCCGAGCCGTTCTGCATGATGTACGGCAGCTTCGCCGACGCGCCATCGCGGGTGAAGTCACGGGTGGAGCCGTCATCCACGATGACGTACTTCGCCGCGTTAGAGGCTTCCATGTCCTTTTGCTCCTGGGTGCCAGGGGAGACAATATCGGTGGGCTGGCGCAGCGCCTCGGTGCCCGGTGCTAGACCGAGCTCGCCGTAGCGGTTGAGGCCGTAGTTATCGGTCACGGTGTGCACGCCAGGCTTGAGAAGCATGGACTCGAGCTTCTCTCGCTCCTCATCTCCCTCGGGTAGGGCATCGATGGCGAGCGGGGTGGCGGGATCGAGTGCGGTGTCGAGGACGGAGCCCTGGGCCAGGGCGATTTGGGTCTGGCCGTAGTACTCATCAACGGTGCCGGTGACCTCGACGGATTCCCCAATCTTTGGGTAGAAGCCGGTGCCGCCGGTGTAGACGAAGACAGCCTCAGAGGCCTCTGCCGGTACGGTGTCGCCCGTGCCCGGGGTCTGGATGGTGAAGCCGTTGAGGGACTTCTCACCCTGCCACACGGCGGTGACAACACCCTGGGTGGTGACGTTCTGTCCCTTGAGCGGGGACTCCGCGCCGGTGCCCTGGATTTCCGGGATGGTGACGGATGCGCCCGGCTCGGCCGGTGTGGGGTCCTCCGGCGCGGTGGCGCCACCGCCAGCAGACTTCGGCGTCGGCGCTGTAGCGCTGAAGTCAGCAACGTTGTCGTCGGTGTCGGTGCCCTCGGCGTCGCGTTGCGCAGAGGTGGAGTTGTTCAAGGCCTGGGCAGGGGAGCCCTCGCTGAGCGACGCCTCCCCGTACCCCACGAGGTCTACCACGGCCCCGGAGGCGTCGTAAAGCTTCACCGAGCCCTTGGAGCCGGACAGATTCAGGTTCCCCTCTGCATCAGGAGCAGGAAGCGGCTCACCGGTGCCGCCACCACCTTCCTGGATGAGGAAGTGGCCCGCGGCCGGGAGGGAACCGGACAGCTCGTGCTTTCCGCCAGAGTTGCCGGAGGCGGACAGGTACTCCACGGACCAGCCAGTGAGGTCGAGGTCAGCTGAGGTGGGGTTATAAAGCTCGATGAAATCGTGGTTAAACGCGGCACCCTTGTTGCCGCCGCCACCGTAGACCTCAGAGATGACGGCGTTGGAGCCGTCCACAAAGGCGCTGGCCTGGGGGACAACAATGCAGGTAGAGACAAGGGCGGCGATGGCGAGTGAGCCAATGCGTTTGAAATGCATGAGAGGTTCCTTGGATAGGTGAGAAAGGGCAGCGCATCTCGTTCTACCTGGGTTTCGGGGCACGTGATACCGAAGCGCAGAGGGCGAGCTGGGGGTTAAGGTGGGATTCCCCAAGAATTCTTCAACCGTTTGGTTTGAATTCATCACCCCCAAAGATTCCGAATCTTTCTTGCCGGCGGGATAGACTGGCGGGGCACCTATACTCACGCACAGTAAGGCAAAATTTTCATGGCTCGTGTAGTTGTCAATGTCATGCCCAAGGCCGAGATTTTGGACCCGCAAGGCCAGGCCGTCGTTCGCGCGCTGGGCCGCCTGGGGGTTGCTGGTGTCAGCGACGTGCGCCAGGGCAAGCGCTTTGAAATTGAAGTTGATGATTCGGTCAGCGCCGAGGAACTCGAGAAGGTGGCTTCCACCTTGCTGGCCAACACCGTGATCGAGGATTACGAGGTCATCCAGTAATGAAGATCGGCGTTATTACCTTCCCTGGCACGCTTGACGACGTCGACGCGGCCCGCGCCGCCCGCACCGCCGGCGCCGACGTCGTGTCCCTGTGGCATGCGGATGAAGACCTGCGAGGAGTGGACGCCGTCGTTGTACCCGGTGGCTTTTCCTACGGTGACTACCTGCGCTCCGGCGCTATTTCGGCGCTGGCCCCGGTGATGCGCGCGGTGGTGGAAGCAGCGAATAAGGGCATGCCGGTGCTCGGCATCTGCAACGGCTTCCAGATTTTGACGGAGACCGGCCTGCTGCCCGGCGCCCTGACTCGCAACCAGGGCCTGCACTTCCACTGCGTGGATACCTACCTCGAGGTGGAGAACGCACAGACCTCCTGGACCAGCGAGTTTGAGCAGGGCCAGCGCATCCTGATTCCAGCGAAGCACGGCGAGGGCCGCTTCCAGGCGGATGCGGAGACCGTGGAACGCTTGGAGGGCGAAGGCCGCGTGGTCTTCCGTTATACCGATAACTTCAACGGCTCCATCAACGGCATCGCCGGCATCACCAATGAGGCCGGCAACGTGGTGGGGCTGATGCCGCACCCAGAGCACGCCATCGATCTTCTCACCGGCCCGTCCACCGACGGTCTGGGTTTGTTTGTGTCCGCCCTCAAGGTCGTCGCTTAACCCGCGCCGACGGTTATAAGGAGAAACAATGACCGTACACAACGACACCGTCGAGCAAGCAGCTGCGCAGCCTGAGCTGGAGCAGCCCTACCGCGAGTTGGGCCTGAAGGATGACGAGTACGCGCACATCCGCGAGATCCTGGGCCGCCGCCCCACCGACGCCGAGCTGACCATGTACTCGGTGATGTGGTCGGAGCACTGTTCTTATAAGTCCTCCAAGACGCACCTGCGCTACTTCGGCGAGACCATGACCGAGGAAATGGGCTCCAAGATCCTCGCCGGCATCGGTGAGAACGCCGGCGTGGTGGATATCGGAGACGGCAACGCGGTGACCTTCCGCGTGGAAAGCCACAACCACCCCTCCTACGTGGAGCCGCACCAGGGTGCGGCCACGGGTGTCGGCGGCATCGTCCGCGACATCATGGCCATGGGCGCTCGCCCGATTGCCGTGATGGACCAGCTGCGCTTCGGCCCGGCGGATGCCCCCGACACCAAGCGCGTTTTGCCTGGCGTGGTTGGCGGTATTTCGCACTACGGCAACTGCTTGGGCCTGCCTAACATTGGCGGCGAAACCGTTTTTGATGAGTCTTATGCTGGCAACCCGCTGGTTAACGCGCTGTGCGTGGGAACGCTGAAGGTGGAGGACCTGAAATTGGCCTTCGCCTCCGGTACTGGAAACAAGGTCATGCTCTTCGGCTCGCGCACCGGCCTCGATGGCATCGGTGGCGTGTCCGTGTTGGCTTCTGACACCTTCGAGGACGGCGCGGAGCGCAAGCTGCCGGCCGTTCAGGTGGGCGACCCGTTCGCGGAGAAGGTCCTCATCGAGTGCTGCCTGGAGCTGTACAAGTCCGGCATCGTCGTGGGCATCCAGGACTTGGGCGGCGCGGGCCTGGCGTGCGCCACCTCCGAGCTGGCCGCCGCCGGTGATGGCGGCATGGAGATCAACCTGGACAACGTCCCGCTGCGCGCCAAGGATATGACCGCCGCGGAGATCCTTGCCTCCGAGTCCCAGGAGCGCATGTGTGCCGTGGTGACCCCGGAGAACGTGGAAAAGTTCAAGGAGATCTGCGCGCGGTGGGACGTCACCTGCGCCGAGATCGGTGAGGTTACCACTGGCAAGCACCTCATCATTCGCCATCAAGGCGAGGTCGTTGTGGATGCCCCAGCCGGCACCATCGCGGACGAGGCCCCGGTCTACGACCGCCCCTACGCCCGCCCGGAGTGGCAGGATGCGCTGCAGGAGTTCAAGGGCGTCGAGAAGCAGGACCTTACCGTGGCGCTGAAGAAGCTCGTGGCCTCCCCGGCGCTGTGCTCCCGTGATTTCATCACCGAGCAGTATGACCGCTACGTGCGCGGCAACACCGTGCAGTCCCATCACGCGAACGCTGGTGTGCTGCGCATCGACGAGGAGACCGGCCGCGGTATCGCGGTATCGGCTGATGCTTCTGGGCGCTACACCAAGCTGGATCCGAACATGGGCACACGCCTGGCGTTGGCGGAGGCCTACCGCAACGTCGCTGTGACCGGTGCCCGCCCGGTCGCCATCACCAACTGCCTCAACTACGGCTCCCCGGAGAACCCGGACGTAATGTGGCAGTTCCGCGAGTCCGTGCACGGGCTTGCCGACGGCGCCGTGGAGCTCGGCATCCCCGTGTCCGGTGGCAACGTCTCCTTCTACAACCAAACCGGCGAGGAGCCGATCTTGCCGACGCCCGTCGTAGGCGTCCTGGGTGTCATCGACGACGTCCACACGTCCATCGGCAACGAGCTTGGACGCGTAGAGGAGCCGGAGGTCCTTGTTCTGCTGGGTGAGACCAAGGATGAGTTCGGTGGTTCCATCTGGCAGCAGGTAAGCGCTCGTGAACAAGGTCACGAGTCAGAGAAGGGACTCAATGGCCTGCCGCCACAGGTGGACCTGGCCAACGAGCAGCGTCTCGCGGACTTCTTCGTGGGCAACGAAGGCCTGACCGCTGCACACGACATCTCCGAAGGTGGCCTCGCCGTCACCGCATTCGAGATGGCCAAGCGCAGCGGCGTGGGCCTGAGCCTGGATCTGTCTAAGGTCCACGAGGACGCCTTCGTGGCAGCCTTCTCTGAGTCCGCCTCCCGAGTGCTGGTAGCAACGACCGCTGACCGCGTCGACATGCTGCTGCAGCGCGCCGAGGAGTGCGGCGTTCCGGCCGTCGTCGTCGGCCAGACCACCGACAACGGTGAGCTGGAGCTGGGCGGCGAGTCCGTTGCTGTTTCCGAGTTGCGCGAAGCTTGGGCGGCGACCCTGCCGGACCTCTTCGGTCACGCCGTCGGCGCGAACTCCGTCGTGGAGTAAAACGCGCAGTTCCGCTCAGCAGCGTTGACGCTGCATCAGCCCGGCTTCGGCCGGGCTTTTCCTTTTCCGAGTCATTTAAATTGTTTCTTCATCCCAGTTGCCATGAATACCGATACTGGCTTTTTCGACAAGAGGATTGGTGAGGAAGTGTCCATTTAACAAGGCCACTACTTTTTCAGGCCACGTGGTTCCAGGAGACACAGTCCGCAGTAAATGCGCCATGATTATCAAAGCGCCGAATAACTTCTCACTTTGATTCTCTGGAAGGATGTGTAGGTTTCCATTGTTCCGGATAACCTCAGTTGGAGCCGGAGCAAATGAACGATTCCACAGCCTTCCATGGTGGGCACATGTATTCCGAATGACAGTTAGCTGCTCGAGCCAACTCGCCAGTGGATGTTTCTTCGTAAGTCTTTGCTTCTGATTCCTATTCAAACTAGAGAAGTTGATCTTTATATTCAGCGCTTCCGAAATTGACCGTTGATCGTTGGATCCTAAGCCTGCATAGAGCTTTGAAATGTCCGAAAAATCGAGCACTTCAGCCACAACCCACATGGGATACTGTCCACCGTATTCATCAATGTAGTGCTTCACGGCGTCGCTCTTCTTCGCTCTCGCAAGCCGACCGTACGCTGTACTCAGCCACGACACGTGGTCAAAGTTTGGCCGAAAGTCGTCTGAACGGAGATAGAAAGTAGGATCATTGGGGTGTCGAGTACACAGTAGCTCGACGAGCTTGGTGCGCATCGCAACCTCGATTCGCTCCATACCATCATGAATCAGGGTACGGAGTTTCCGATCGGCTTCATATAAGGAGACGACGTCGGCAAAGTCAGTACCATCGACGAAGCTGCTAATTCGGCTAGTTCCGTCTTCAGTGAACTGTCTAGCCGGATACCAATAGGCAGAAAGCCGGTAGTAGCTGACGTGTGAAAACCATTGTTCAGCTAAAGCTCTGTCGATCTTCATGCCGCGGCTTTGCAGGCGAAGAATGTGTTCGCCAATGGTCGCTGCTGGCTTGAGCGTAGAAGACATGAAAAGCCAATCTAGAGGTGGGATGTGTTGCCACGATGACAGTGTTGGCGAGACTGCGCAAATAGAGATCCAGCCCACTCCGTGTTTCCGAAGGGAACCGGGCGGGCTGAACTATTAACCAAAATTTTACCGCAGAATCTTGACATGCGTCAATCCCTTTTTTCGGGCAAACGTGAACCTTGAAGATCTAGTTGTTTAGCTGAGGGTTAGTGGAATCAAATCCTGCAGTGGGTATATTTCGTGGTCGTGGTGATGAAGGGGGCTTGCGTCTGCAGTGAAGCGACAACCAGTCAAAACTTAGGCGCCGATAGTGCGGGCGATGGTCTGGTCCCAGCTCAGCTTCATCTGGTGGGAGAAGAGGTTGAAGGTGTGCGAACCCTGGGGGCTGAAGTAGCGGTTCACGCGCACCCCGGCGTTGCGGGCGTTGCGGGTGAATTCCTCCGAGCACTGGTTGGCCACCATCTCTACCGCGCGGGGGCCGAGCCACTGGGCGGGGCTGTTGGTGCCATCGATGGGGCCCGGGGTGCCGGAGGCCGAGCCCACGAAGACCTCGACGTCGCGCAGGCGTCCGGGGTTGGCGTTGGGGTCGTGTTCGAACCACTGCGGGGAGCCTGGCAGGCCCCAGGCATTGAAGGAGGAGCCGCCGCCGTAGGCAATCATCGCGGTGGAGGTAGGGAAACCAATCGCACCGGAGCGTACCGGGCAGCCGGAGTAGGAGGCTGCGGCCTTGTAGCGCTGTGGGGCGTGACCGGCGATGTCGAGTGCGGCGCCGCCAGTAGAGGAAATGCCGCCGATGGCATCGCGGCCGGTGCCGTGGAATTCGGCGTCGATCAGCGGGGGCAACTCAGCGGTCATGTAGGTGTTCCACTTGTTGACGCCCAGGATCGGATCCTCGGCATTCCAATCGGTGTAGAGAGAGTAAGCGCCGCCAAGCGGCATCACCACGTTGACGTTCTTGCCCACGGCCCAGTGGCGGATATCGGAGTGTGTCATCCAGTTCATGCCGGCCTGGCCGCCCTCCACGCCGGGCAGCAGGTAGAAGGAGGGGCGCGGCTTATCGCCCTCAGGGAGCAGGACGTTATTGGAAATCACCGCATGATTGGCCGGGGACCAGACGTCCACCACCCAGTGGTTGCCGCCCATGTGGCGCTTTGCGGTGATGAAGGGCTTGTCACCCAGCCAGGGTTGCGGGTTGGTCGCGCGCGAGGAAACCTCACCGATGGTGCTGGACTGGGCGGAGGCGGAGTCGATGCCTGCCGACGCCGCCCCCAGTGCCACCATGGCAGCTGCGACCAGCGCCGCGGTGCGGCGAGAGCGTGAGACAAAGGAAAGCATAATGTGGGTAGTTTACGTGGCCAGTGCCCTCGTGCTGCAAATATTGGAAGAAAAACTGGAGGAAACTTTCGCTCCACCCTTGTCTGCCGCAATGCTCGGCCGTATAGTTACGGATACGTAAGTTTTGGGAGTGAATGCGTTATGCGCACGACCCGCATCTCAGGCAAGGCAAGGCCCCCACTATGAACGCACCCAGTGCTCAGAAATCGTCCCCGCAAGAATTTCCAGTTGAATCAGGCTCTGTGCAGGAAAATAGCACGATAGAGCAGCTCATCCAGCGCACGTACTGGATGGCGGACCGCGGCCCGCGCCCATTAACGCGCGGCTGGGGGCACTTCTTTGCGGCCATCGCCTCCCTGATCGCATCGACAGTGTTGATTACCTTTGCGTGGATGACGCTGCCGTGGTGGCAGGGGTTAGCAGTAACGGTGTATGGCGTCGGCGTGGTTGGCCTCTTTACAGTCTCGGCGCTGTACCACCGCTGGCCATGGGTATCGATGCGTGCTGTGCAGTGGTGGCGGCGTGCTGATCACGCGACGATTTCGGTGTTCATCGCGGCGACCTACACGCCGCTGTGTGCCATCGTGCTGGAGCCCACGCAGGCGCTATGGATGCTGACTGCTGCGTGGGTGGGCGCCACCATGGGGGTTGTCTTGAACTTGGTGTGGATTAATCATCCGCGGTGGCTGGACGTGGTGGTCTATCTCGTGCTGGGTTGGCTCATCCTGCCTCTGTTGCCGAATCTGTGGCACTCCGCAGGGCCGGCCGTGGTGTGGCTGCTTTTTGCGGGTGGCGTGGTCTATTCAGTGGGGGCGCTGATGTACGGCTTCAAGTGGCCGGGTCGCAACGCACGTTGGTATGGCTACCACGAGCACTTTCACACCGCGACGATTGCCGCGGCGGTGGTGCACATGGTAGCCATCTGGATGGTTGTTGCGGGCTAGCTTTAAAGGATCTATTGAAAGCGTCTATTAGGCGTTGGTGAGGTCCTCTGCGAGGGGAAATTCGACAACTAGGCCTTGGCAGAGCACACGTGCGTTAGGGTTGCCATCCCAGGTGGGGTTGAAACCAACAGCGCGCAGCGCTTCGACGAGTTGCTCGCCAACGCTTGCTGGCGTGCTGAGCTCGTCATCGGTTTTCATGGTGCCGAAACCGAAGAAAAGTTCTCCGGTGTGAATCAGCCTGTCGATATCCTGCATATGGCAGTAAACATATCCTGCGGCATCGTCTTCTTCCGCTTGTTCGGCTCCGCACTCAGCGCCGTCGGAGGCGTCCCACCCCTCGTCAAAGCTGAAAGCTAGGTTGTGCTGTCGCAGTTCATCCCGAAGGGCGTCGAGGCGCTGTGCATCAGCAGACTTTTCTGTAACTTTTTGAGCGTAATCGGCGGCAACTTCGTCGATGATGGCGTCGAAATCTTCTGGGAACGGGTCCTGGCGGGTGCTCTCCCAATCAGAGGGATCGTCGAGAAGCTCGAAGAAGTCGTTGTGAATGTCCCGGCGTGAGTGGCCGTGGCACAGATGCAGCGAGATGTCGTTGCGAAGGGTTCCGGAGACTAAGAGATCCTCGGAGGGTGGGAAGGAACTGGAGAACATGGCGTGTGAGGTAGTCATGCTTGTGGATGGTAAATGTGTGATACTGCGCGTGACTGAAAGCAGGGAGGGCGCCCCGCCAGGTGGCGGAAGTGCCCTCGAGATGCGTGGCGTGACTAGACGTGGAGCGGATCCACACCGGCCTCGGTGAGCATCGGGATGTTGTGTACCTCAGGCGGAACGCCGAAGGCATCCACGAGTACGACGGACCATGGTGCGAGCGAATCGACGAGGTCGTTGATAGCAGCGCGGGCGGCCTTCATGCGGCCGGCCGGAATCAGGTTGTGCTCCTGGTACCAGCCCGCGTGCTGAACCAAGGTGTCGAAGACAAAGAGGTGGCGCAGCTGCTCGAAGACCTGGCGTGCCAGCGAACCTTCCTCCAGACGCTCCTCTGCCTCAATCATGGCTTGGACCAACAAGGTATCCACACGGGCCCAGCCGGCGGCGATGAGGTGATCCTGGCACTGGTCCACGATGGCAGCAGCCTGCACCTTATCGGCCTTGCGGGCTGGCTGGATGCGGCGCACGAGGGAGAAGAGGATGGACTGGGCACGGTCGTCGATCAGCTTGGCCTGGTAGGTGGCGTCGAAAAGCGAAGCCTCAGAAGGATTCACGCGGTCCACCAGGCTTTGCAGGCGGGTGGTAAAGCCGTAGCGGCGGCGAACCACATCGGTGGCGGTGGAGGCCGCGTATTTTACGGTGTCCCACGGGCTCATGTCATTCATCGCGCGGCCATAGGCGGTGAGCAGGTTCTTGCCCACCATCTGGATGAGCACGGTGTTATCGCCCTCGAAGGTGGCGAAGACATCGGAGTCGGCACGGTAGGTAGTCAGGCGGTTCTCCGACATGTAGCCAGCACCGCCACAAGCTTCGCGGCATTCCTGGATGGTGCGGGTGGCGTGCTGGGTCTGCGCGGATTTGATGGCCGCAGCCAGGGATTCCATCTCGCGGGAGGCGAACTTCTGCTCTTCGGTCGGTTCCGTCACAGACCAGGTGCCGGCCTCATGCTGATCGTTTTGCTCCTGGTAGCGCTCCAGAATCTGGTTGTAGAGCAGGTGCAGCGCGTAAGTACGGGCCAGCGGAATGAGCAGGCGGCGACGGTGCTGACGGTGCTCGATGAGGCGCTTTTCCGCGCCGGTGGCTCCTTCGAACTGGCGGCGGCGGTTGGCGTAGCGGATGGCGATGTCCAGGGAGGCCTCGGTGGCCGCGCCCGCTGCGCCGGATACGCCGATGCGGCCGCGGATAAGCGTGCCCAGCATGGTGAAGAAGCGGGCATTCTTGGACTCGATCGGGGAGGAGTACTTACCCTTCTCATCGACATCGGCGAAGCGGTTGAGCAGGTTCTCGCGTGGCACGCGGACGTTGTCGAAGCGCAGGGTGCCATTATCGACACCCACCAAACCACCCTTGTGGCCATGATCGCCCAGGGTGACGCCTGGTAGCTCGTTGCCTTCTTCATCGCGGATAGGGACGATGATGGCGTGGACGCCATGGGAGCGGCCATCGCTGTCCGGGGTAATGAGCTGGGTGAAGACGACGGCCGCACGGCCATCCTTGGCGGCGTTGCCGATGTAGTTCTTCACCGCGGAATCGGAGGGGGTGTTGATGATGAACTCATCGGTCTCCGGGTCGAAGGTTGCGGTGGTCTCTAGGGATTGTACGTCGGAGCCGTGGCCGCGCTCGGTCATGGCGAAACAGCCCGGAAGCTTCAGGCTGGCGGCCTTGTTGATCCAGTCGAGGTGGCGCTCGGTGCCCAGCTGATCTAGCGCGCCACCCCACAGGCCCCACTGCACACCGGACTTGATGGCCAGCGAGCCATCAACCCAAGCTAGGCCCTCGAGGGTGAAGGTGGAGAGATTCGGTTTGCCGGCGCCGCCGTGTGCGCTGCGCAGGCCGTGGCTGAATCCGCCGAAATCGCGAACCTTGGAGAGGTTCTCAAAGGTGTGCTGGCGCTGCTCCGCCATGGACAGGTGGGGCTTTGGGAAGAGCTCCGGGTCATTGAGGAAGGTGCGCAGTTCCTGGCGGAAGGCGGCATGGGGGCCGTCGAGAAGCGCGGCAAGTTCGGTGGCAACGGAAGGCTTGGGGGTGGTGGGCAGGCGGTGCGGGCTGCGGGCCTCCGCCTTGGGTGCATCGGTGGTGGCTTGGTTGTTGAGCTCTGGGGAGACGGGTTTCTTGTCTGAAGAAGACTTGGTGAGTGCCATGATGGGGGTCCTTTCTGAGAGGGCGGTGCTTAACGCTCGACGATGGCTGCGACACCCTGGCCGCCGGCGGCGCAGATGGAAATGAGGGCGCGTCCGCCGCCGTTTTCCTCAAGAATCTTGGCCGTGGTGGCGAGGATGCGGGTGCCGGTAGCGGCGAAGGGGTGACCGGCTGCTAGAGAAGAGCCCTTGACATTGAGCTTGGCGCGGTCGATGGGGCCGAGTGCAGACTGCAGGCCGAGGCGCTCGCGACAGTAGGTCTCGTCCTCCCATGCAGACAGGGTGGCGAGTACCTGGGAGGCGAAGGCCTCGTGGATCTCGTAGAAATCGAAATCCTGCAGGCTTAGGTTGTTGCGCTCGAGCAGGCGCGGGACCGCGTAGGTGGGGGCCATGAGTAGGCCGTCGGGGCCGTGGACAAAGTCGACGGCCGCGGTCTCGGAGTCCACCAGGAAGGCGCGGGGTTCGATGTTGTGTTCGGCAGCCCACTCTTCAGAGCTGAGGAGGGCCACGGAGGCGCCGTCGGTCAGCGGCGTGGAGTTGCCTGCGGTCATGGTGGCCTGCGTGCCGTGCTGCTCGGCATCGCGTTTACCAAAGACTGGCTTCAGCTTGGCTAGGGACTCCAGGGAGGAGTCCGGGCGCAGGTTGGTATCGCGATTGACGCCGAGGAAGCCGGTGGTGAGGTCATTGAAGAAGCCCTCCTCCCAGGCCTTGTGGAGGTTCTGGTGGGAGGCGAGTGCCAGCTCGTCCTGGGCTTCGCGGCTGACGTTCATCTCGCGGGCGGTGATGGCGGCGTGGTCACCCATGGAGAGCCCAGTGCGGGGTTCGCCATTCTGCGGCTGCTCCGGAGCCAGCTGCGATGGGCGGATGGAGCCGACGAGCTGTGCGCGCTGTGCGGCGGTCTTGGCACGGGTGAGGTTGAGCAGTGTGCGTCGCAGCGTGTCATTGACAGCCAGCGGGGCGTCTGAGGTGGTGTCCGTTCCTCCTGCGATGCCGGCGGAGATGCGTCCTTGGGCGATGGCATCGCCGACGTGGATGGCTGCCGCAAGGGAAGTGCAGCAGGCCTGCTGCATATCGATAGCTGGCGTCGTGGAATCGAGGGCGGAGCCGAGTACGGATTCGCGGGTGAGGTTGAAATCGCGGGAGTGCTTGAGAACTGCGCCGGCTGCGACGAGGCCTAGGCGTTCATCGTGCAACCCGTAGCGTGCCACGAGGCCATCCAGCGCACTGGTAAGCATGTCCTGGTTGGACGCATGAGCGTACTGCTTATTGGAGCGAGCAAAGGGAATGCGGTTGCCACCCAGGATGGCTACGCGGTGCGGGGGGTTGGTCATTGAAAACTCCTTCGCGAGTGGTCTTGTGCGAATCGTCCCAGTGGGAGGGGGTAGCAACCCGACTGTTTATTTCGCGTCACAACTAAAGTGATATTGTTAGTTCTATCACTTAATTAACTAACCTTGCAACCGCTCGATCAAGGCTTGCAAGGTTGTGAAGAACCGAGAAAGGAACAGGCCAGCCTATGCCGCACGTCACATTTGCTGAGAAGCTCATCAACTCACCGCTCGCCGCCAAAGCAGGAGTACCGCAGGGGTACCCCCTGCGCCGCCACAAGGTAGGGGAACCGGCGCTCGATGGTCCCATTGTCATCGGCGGTCAGGGGCGCATCGCAGACTTCTTGCGCTCCCAGCTAGCCGTGGACTACCAGGTCATCAACTCTTCGGCAGAGGCGAAGCGCGCTGCCCTCGTTTTTGACGCCACCGGCCTAGACACCCCTGAACAGCTGCGTGAGCTTTATGACTTCTTCAACCCCCAGATGCGCAACCTCCTGCCATGCGCGCGCTTGGTAGTTGTCGGTACCACCCCGGAGGCGGCAGATACCATCGACGCCCGCATTAGCGCACGCGCCCTCGAAGGCTTTACCCGTTCTTTGGCTAAGGAGATGCGCAAGGGCGGCACTGTGAACCTGGTGTGGGTAGACCCCGCGGCCACCTCAGAGGTGGAGTCCACGGTCCGCTTCTTTCTTTCCGGAAAGTCGGCTTTCGTGGATGGGCAGGTTGTGCGCGTCAGCGCCCAGGGACAGGTTCCTTCCGGACATAGCAGTGGGACACAGAACTGGGAGCAGCCACTCGATGGGCGGCTTGCAGTGGTGACCGGTGCCGCCCGCGGTATCGGCGCCACCATCGCGGAAGTGCTGGCGCGCGACGGTGCCAGCGTTATCTGTATCGACGTCCCACAGGCCAGCGAGCACCTGGCAAAGACCGCGAACAGGGTCAAAGGCACCGCGCTGCCTCTCGACGTCACTGACCCTCAGGCCGCGGACAAGATTGCCCAGCACGCCCAGGAGCGCCATGGCCGAGCTATTGACGTCATCGTTCACAACGCCGGCATTACCCGTGACAAGCTTATGGCCAATATGAATGAAGGCCAGTGGGATGCTGTCCTGGCCGTTAACCTTCTGGCGCCGGTGCGTATCACCGAAAACCTTCTGGAGTCTGGCTCCCTCGCGCCGGGTGCGGCCGTGGTTGGTGTGTCCTCCATGGCCGGCATTTCCGGCAACCGCGGCCAAACGAACTACGCCACCACCAAGGCTGGCATTATCGGTCTGGTCGACGCCCTGCGTCCCGTCCTCGCCGAGAATGGTTCCACCATCAATGCCGTGGCGCCGGGCTTCATTGAGACCGCCATGACCGCCGCGATGCCGACCGGCCCGCGCGAGATCGGCCGCCGTTTGAACTCACTGCAGCAAGGCGGCTTGCCTGTTGACGTCGCCGAGACCGTCGCTTTCTTCGCCTCGCCGGCCTCCGCGGCGGTAAGCGGCAACACCGTCCGCGTCTGCGGCCAGAACCTCATGGGAGCCTAAATGAACGTCACCACACTCAACGAGATTCCAGATCTTCCTGCGCTCTACCGCAGCCTGATGGTAGGCGCGGTGCCCATCCCCGGGCTGGGGGCAGGCAAGCGCAAGGTCGACGACCCACAGACTGCTTACCGGGTCGCGGGAGTGCGCGTAGACACCGAGCACCTCGCGCGCTACTGCCAAGCCACGGGCCTGCGTCTGGGCAACGAGCTGCCCGCTACTTATCTCTACGCGCTGGCCTTCCCCCTCGCCATCAAGGTGATGGCCGCCCAGGACTTTCCTTTCC
Organism: Corynebacterium sp. UMB6689; assembly: GCF_030215295.1. NCBI lineage: Bacteria > Bacillati > Actinomycetota > Actinomycetes > Mycobacteriales > Corynebacteriaceae > Corynebacterium > Corynebacterium sp. UMB6689. Next base: position 135,650 of record NZ_JASOLS010000006.1, read on the forward strand.
CCGCTGTGGGCGTGGTGCACCTGTCCAACCGCATTGAACAGATCCGCCCGCTGCGCGTCGACGAGAGCTGCGACATCACCGTGCATGCGGAAAACTTGCGACCGCACCGCAAGGGGCTGGTCATTGATATGGTGACCACCTACAGCGTGGAGGGGGAGGAGATCTGGCGCCAGACATCGGTCTTTCTAGGCCAAGGCGCGAAATTCACCAAGGACACCCCGCGGCAAGTGAAAACGCGCCCGGAGGCCGAGCGTTTCCTCGACTTCCCCGGCGATGAGGTGGGAACCCCCACGGCAACGCTGCGCTTTAGTGCCGAGAGCACTCGCGTCTATGCGGCGGCATCTGGCGATAAGAACCCCATTCACGTTTCCGCCGTGGGAGCCAAGCTCTTCGGCTTCCCCGCGCCCATCGCGCATGGCATGTACATGCACGCCCGTATGCTGTCGGTGCTCGACGGCACCCTTCCGGGTGCTGTTCGCATCAGCGCGGATTTCTACAAGCCCGTCATTCTTCCAGCGAGCACGGGAGTGTTTGTGGCTCCGAGCGTCGCCACAAACAGTGAGATCGGAGCCCGCACCGTTGCGTTGCGTAAGGCCAAGGACCCAAGCTCCCTCCACGTGGCGTGCCGGGTTGAGCCAGTGGACTAGCCCCTCGGCACTAGCGCCAAGCAGCTGTGGGGTGGTGGGGGAGCCTCGGGCTAATCTACGTGCTGGTGCTGTGGTGCCACCACCAGCGGCTTCGGGGAGTACTTGCCACGCAGGCCACGAAGAATGCCGGCGTGCTCCCAGAGGCGCTTATCCTCTTCGGTGCGTGGAGTGAACTGGCGGGCAGCTAGCGGCTGCCAGTCGGCGTCCATCGCCATGTAGGAGACGGTGGCGTGGATGGCGGTTTCCAATTGCTCGCGGCCACCGCGCGGGTTGCCCGAGCGCACGTGGACCGACATCTGCATCGAGCGGGTATCCGTGCGCATCATGCGGGCATCCACTTCGATGAGGTCTCCAATGTGAATGGGCCGGTAGAAGCGAATACCACCGGCATAGACCGCGACGGTGTGCTCACCCGACCATTCCATAGTGCAGGCAGCGCCGGCCTCATCAATCCATTCCATGGCCGTTCCGCCGTGAACGTTGCCGCCCCAATTGACATCGGTGGGCTTAGCCAAGAAGCGGTTTACCATTCGGGGTGCATCGGAAGGGCCATCATAAGTCTGCTTTTCCATTTCCGCTTCGATGGCCTGGCGCAGCTCGATGCGGGATTCTGCAGCCTCCCACACACGCTGGTGCTCAGTGGTGTCCGGAATCAGCGGCGGAACAGCCACCGACTTTCCGGTCTCGGTATCTTTGGCCACGAAGATGACGAGGCAGTCGCAGGCGCGGGTAAAAATGCCATCGCGAGGGTCAGCGGAGAGCACCTCGTTGACGATGTGCATGGAGGATCGCCCAGTCATCGCGATTCGTGAGCGCACCTCCACCAAGTGGCCCGAAGGGATTGGGCGAGTGAAGTGAATATGGCCCACGTAGGCTGTCACGCAGTAGGTGCCCGACCACTGGACCGCGCACGCATAGGCGGCCTTATCGATCCACTCCAGAACGCGGCCGCCGCCGATGCCTTGGGCGCCGGCGATAGTGAGATCTGTCGGGGCGGCCATAAACCGCAGCGTGATGGAGGGAGACTTGCCGGTGGGAACCAGCTTCTTTTCTTCCGAGGAGCTTGGTGGCATGGTTGGTGACATGGATAACAAAGTATCAGGGAGCGTGCTGACCGTATGAAAAAGGCTGTTGATGCCGCCACCACCCGCGCTGCTGTCGAAGCGGTGGAGGAGTGGATCCGTGACCCTGAAGGGGTGGAAAAACCAGGTCGCCCGGCCCTTGCGCAAGCCACTCGGACCACAGCTCGCCTGTTGGAGGCGGACGCGCCGGGGCACTCCGTGGAACTGCGGGTCCCCCCATTCGTGGCAGTGCAGTGTATCGCCGGGCCTCGGCACACCCGGGGTACTCCTCCGAATGTGGTGGAGACGGATCCCCAGACGTGGTTGCAGCTGGCCACGGGCGTCCTGGACTGGGAGCAGGCGCTTCACGACGGCCGCGTGGACGCCTCCGGCTCCCGTTCTCACGAGATCGCTGGCTGCCTGCCCGTGATTCCGTTAGTTTTCACTGGCCGGAACGGCTAGGATTAGCGCCGTGGTAGCTGAACACGTCCAGAGCATGACTAAGCCCCTGTCTACGGATCCCAGCCTGGATCCGGAGCCCCGCGAAGAATGCGGAGTCTTTGGTGTTTGGGCACCAGGAGAAGAGGTTTCCAAGTTAACCTACTTCGGACTTTTCGCCCTCCAGCACCGCGGTCAAGAGGCCGCCGGCATCGCGGTCGGGGATGATGACCGCATTGTTGTCTTCAAAGACATGGGCCTAGTCTCCAATGTCTTCGATGAATCCATCCTCACCTCACTGCACGGAAACGTGGCCGTCGGCCACACGCGTTATTCCACTGCGGGTGGCAAGGAATGGTCGAATGTACAGCCGATGTTTGGGACGTCGCCCAGCGGCGTCGACATCGCGCTTGGTCACAACGGAAACTTGGTGAACTACCAGGAGCTGCGCACCAAGGCTGTGGAACGCGGGCTCATCAAACCGCAGGAAGAGTCCGTTTCGGACTCCATGTGTCTGTCTATCTTGTTGGCTGATGGCGTGAGCGAAGACAGTAGCGTGTTCGATTCCGCTTTGCAGCTCTTGCCCACCGTGAAAGGAGCGTACTGCCTGACCTTTACGGACGGGCACACCCTCTACGCCGCCCGCGACCCGCATGGCGTGCGCCCGCTTGCCCTCGGTCGGCTCAACACGGGCTGGGTGGTAGCCAGTGAGACCTGTGCGCTCGATATCGTCGGCGCGCAATTTATTCGGGAGATCGAACCGGGCGAACTCGTTGCTATCGATGAGACGGGCATTCGCTCCGAGCGCTTTGCAGAAACTAAGCGCCACGGCTGCGTCTTCGAATATGTCTACCTGGCGCGGCCGGATACCAATATCAAGGGCCGCTCGGTCAACGCTACGCGCGTGGAAATTGGGCGTCGCCTAGCGCGCCAGTACCCAGCACCCGATGCGGACATGGTGATCCCCGTTCCTGAGTCCGGCAACCCGGCCGCCGTGGGATATGCCCGCGAATCCGGGCTGACCTTTGCACATGGCTTGGTGAAGAACTCCTATGTGGGGCGCACCTTCATCCAGCCCACACAGTCCCAGCGACAGATGGGCATTCGCCTCAAGCTCAATCCGCTGCGGGAGGTCATCGAAGGCAAGTCCATCGTGGTGGTGGATGATTCGATCGTGCGTGGTAACACGCAGCGCGCACTAATCCGGATGCTACGGGAAGCCGGCGCTGCCGAAGTCCACGTGCGCATTGCCGCCCCGCCGGTGAAATGGCCATGCTTCTACGGCATCGACTTTGCCTCGCCAGGCGAGCTTATTGCCAATGCCAACCCCTCCGATGATCCGGAAGAAGTAGCACAGACCATCTGCACCGCGATCGGTGCGGATTCGCTGGGCTTCGTCTCCACCGATGAGATGGTGGCGGCTACCCAACAGCCACGCAACGAACTGTGCTGCGCATGCTTCGATGGGAAGTACCCACTCGGACTGCCCGCCGGAAACCCGAATGCTGAGGCCGTGCGCACCCTGCAGGGCTCGACGACAAACTAAGGAATAAGGACTAAGTCATTCATGAGCGAGAACACGTATGCTGCCGCCGGCGTCAACATTGAGGAAGGCGACCGCGCAGTAGAGCTAATTACCCCCCACGCCAAGCGTGCCACCCGCCCCGAGGTGATGGGTGGGCTCGGCGGATTCGCCGGCCTGTTCAAGCTGGGGGACTACAAGGAGCCGGTCCTCGCAGCTGGCTCTGATGGCGTGGGTACCAAGCTGGCCGTGGCCCAGGCCATGGATAAGCACGACACCATCGGCATCGACCTCGTCGCCATGTGCGTGGATGACCTCGTCGTGTGCGGAGCCGAGCCGCTTTTCCTGCAGGACTACATCGCGGTGGGCGAGGTTGTTCCGGAAAAGGTAGCGGAGATTGTGAAGGGCATTGCTGAGGGCTGCGTCCAGGCTGGTGCTGCCCTCCTCGGCGGTGAGACCGCGGAGCACCCAGGCGTCATGGGCAAGGATGAATACGACGTCTCCGCCACCGCCGTTGGCGTGGTGGAGGCCGATGAGCTCCTCGGCCCAGACAAGGTACGTGACGGCGACGTCCTGATCGCTATGAAGTCCTCTGGTTTGCACTCCAACGGCTACTCCTTGGCGCGCTACGTCCTCCTGGAGCAGGCCGGTTTGCCGCTTGACGGCTATATGGAAGACCTGGGCCGTACTCTCGGTGAGGAACTACTGGAGCCTACCCGTATCTACGCCAAGGACTGCCTGGCCCTGGTCTCTGAGTGCGCGGTGTCCACCTTCTGCCACGTCACCGGCGGTGGCCTCGCTGGCAACCTGGAGCGCGTCATCCCGGAGGGCCTGACCGCTGAGGTGAGCCGCTCGACGTGGACTCCGGGCCAGATCTTCAAGACCATTTCCTCGGTGGGCAAGGTGGCGCTCGAAGAGATGGAGAAGACCTTCAACATGGGCGTCGGCATGATCGCCGTCGTTGCGCCGGAGGATCGCGAGCGCGCACTGGCCATGATGACTGCCCGCCACGTTGAAGCATGGGAGCTGGGCACCGTCCGCGTTGCCGAAGAAGGCGAGCCGCGCGTTCTGATGACGGGCGAGCACCCAGGGTTCTAGGTCCTAGGAAAGGAACCTGGGAAAGGAACAGGGCCGGCAGTTTCCTCCTCTTATTGAGGGGAAGCCTTGCCGGCCCTTCGCTTACGTGCTGTGCACGGTGGGGAAGTGATCCACGCGCTTAGCGCGCGTCGGAATCATCCTCATCCCACTCGTCCGAGTTCCAGCGATCCGCATAGTCCTCGTAATCCGCGTACTCCGAGTACGGGTCCTCGTCCTCATCGCGGGAGCGCTTGGAGTTCTGTGAGGCGAGTTCACGCTGGAGCGAATCCAGATCCATCTCGGGCGAATTGTACTTCAGCTGGCGTGCAACTTTGGTCTGCTTTGCCTTTGCGCGTCCGCGTCCCATGTGCATGACCCCCTTGAGGTGTGTAGGGCGGTCCAGGGATTCTTGGCCGCCCCATCGTCTTAGTCAGATATGTGTATGTTCCTGTAAGACACCATAGCCTGTGTGACGAAAAAATTCCGAACTACCCCCCAGCGTCGCGTCGAAAAGGGTTCTAGCCCGCGGAGAAGAGGCGAATGTGTAATTCGCCACTACTTTCCGCGCAGGCGGTCCACAGCGGCGCGCCCGGCCTTGGGGCCCTCATCGGTGGGGATGGACTCTGGTTCAACCGAAGCTGCCACAGAGCCAATGTTCAGATCCCCGTTGTTGAGAGCGCTGCGCTTAATCAGACCAAGTGCGATGGGGCCATAATCGCAGTCCTCCACCACGGTGCCGAGCCGGCCAACGCGCCGTCCCCCGAGCGTAATGTCGGCGCCGCTATCGGGGCGCTCTGGAGCGGACCCGTCGAGGTAAAGCATCACCAGCAAACGGGGAGAGCGGCCGAGGTTCTCTACGCGCGCTACTGTCTCCTGTCCGCGGTAGCAACCTTTTTCTAGGTGAACGAATGCGGGCACATCGTCGTTGCGCCGGATCCATTGTGGAACCTCATGGGCGATGGTTTTCTCATCGAGGTCAGCGGCCAGTTCGGGCTCACGTGCGCGCACTCGCTCTGCGGTATATGCCATGAGACCCGCTAGGCTTCCGCCCTGCTTCTCCAGCTCTGTTACGGCAGCATCGAGCCGCTGGCGCGGCACGAGGAAATCCTGGCGTGGACAGCCCGGCCACTGCACAGAACGCTCGACCAAGGCCGCCGAGGGCTGCTGCAGCGACTGCCCCAGAACCGTGATGACCGCCGCGTCTGCTTCCTCCACGGTGACCTGGGACCAGAACACCATGGCGGTAAGGAAATCTCGCAAAGACTCGAACTGTGCTGTGGGCACGTCGAGGTAAAAGGTGTCCCCGTCGAAGGACAGATCCATGTGGTGTAGGACGTGGCCCTGAATGTTGAGGTCAAGAGCGCCTGCGGAAAAGCCGCTGTCTACATCGTCGAGCTTCTGGCTCAGCAGGTTATGCAGGAAGGCACGGGCATCGGGGCCAGACACCGCGATGACGCGGCGATGGGAGCGGTCGATGATGGCGGAACCTGTCTCTACCGCGCGCTGCTCCACAAGGGGGTTTCCATAGTGCCAGGGGACCCCGGAGACATCGACAAGCGTGCTGCCCTGGAACTCAGTGGCTCCGGGCCGGGAAAGAAGTGGCGAAGAGTAACTCACGCCCTCCGATGGTAGGGCATAATCGGGGCTATGAGCCTTCAGCGCAGGAAAGAGCCGGTCATCTACGTTGTGGAACCGTTTGGAGGGTCGGTGCGGCGTCATATGCCGAACCTTCCGTTGGTCTATTGGGATGATGCCGCGGTGACGCGCGGCGACGGGATCTTCGAGTCCCTCCTCGTCCGTAATGGCAAGGCCGCTAATTTTCACCGCCACGCGGAGCGCTTCCGGCATTCCGCCCGCGCGCTCGATCTGCCGGAGCCGCCGATGCACAAGTGGCAAGAAGCCACTGAGCTGGCCATCGCGGACTTCTATGGCCCCGCCGGCGCGGATGGAGAGGAGGGCTCGTCGCTAGAAGCCAAGTGCACGTGGACTTATACCCGGGGCCGCGCCTCCACCGGTGTGCCCACGGCCTGGGTGGTGGTTCAGGAGGTTTCAGACGCGGTTGTGGCACAGCGCGCTACCGGCGTCAAGGTGATGAGCACCCCGCGCCTGTGGCAAGTAGCGGAGGAGCTACCTGCGAAAACGCTGAATTATGCGGCCACAATGGCTACGCTGCGCCTGGCACGCGAGCGTGGGTTTGATGATGTGATCTTTACTGATCCCGATACGGGATTGGTGCTGGAAGGCGCCACCTCTACCGTGGTGGTGGTCAAGGGGGCGAAGCTGCGCACGCCTGCGGGTAAGGGTATTTTGCCCGGCACGACGCAAGCGGCGCTCTTCGAATACGCCTCCGATCAGGGCTATCGCTGCAAGGCGAAGGAGCTTGACCTGCGCTACCTCGAGGAAGCTGACTCGGTGTGGCTGGTGTCTTCAGTGCGCACGGCGGTGCGCGTGACGCGCCTCGATGGCAAGAAGCTCAAGGCGCCGGCGAACGCGGAGGAAATACGCGCGCTGATCGACGCAGCCCTGGCGCGCTAGGCTCCCTCGTACTGCGAGCTAGCTCAGCTAGCTCGCCTGCTGATTAGCCTGCCACGCGGGTGAGCTCGGCGGACATGAAGGGGCGCATTTCGCCGTCGACAAGCCGCTCATCTACCCAGCCCAGGTTGTTGTTCGGCATGAGGCCATACATACGCTTGCCGGGGCCGAGGTTGGTAGGCCCAGTTTCCGTGACCATGGTGGACGCAGATTCCAGCTGCCAGGCGCGCTCGTTGAACAGCGAGCCGTAGAAGATCTCGTTGATGCCGTTGGAGGAGGTGTAGGTCATCTCAATCTCGTCCTTGAGGGAGATGCGCCAGAATCCGGACTCGCGGACATCTGGGCCCACCGGTTTGCCCTCGGAATCGATCTTCCAGGTGCGGGAGGTGTAGGTCAGGTAGTTCTCACCGTCGTGGGCGATGATGAGCTGCTGGCCAAAGGCGTACTGTTCGCCGTCGGTGCTGTGAGCCTGGCCTTCGCCCTGCCAGACACCGACGAGGGGGAGAAGCCCCAGGAGGCCATCGTGCAGTGACGGGCCTTGGCGTAGGTTCGCCGTCTCATCCGGCAGGGGGTTATCAGCCACATCAACGGTAGGAATGTTGCGGGAGGCAGCATCCTTCCACGCTTCAGCAGCTTGGTTAACGGCTGCGTTGCCGTCGATCTTGGTGTTCTCCGGGTGGGTATTTTCCGTCTGGTTTTCATTATTAGTCTGTTCGCTCATGCTGCCCCAGCGTAGTCGTGGTGGCATCACGGTAACCACTAGGCTCCAGTAGTCTTGGGAGTCATGCGCGTTTTGCTGATCTCAAACCCGAACTCCACGAGTCAGAATTCGGCCCTTTTCCGTGAGGTTCTGCCCGTTATTCGGGACGTGGAGGGGCTGCAGCTGCTGGCCCGCTTCACGCACTACCCGGGGCACGCGCAGGATATGGTGCGCGGCATGACGCGGGAAGACTTCGATGTCATCTTGGTCTTCGGCGGCGATGGCACGGTGAATGAGGTTGTAAACGGGCTGCTGGGTCCTGCAGATTCCACAGAGCGCCCCAGCCCCCAGGAGATTCCAGCACTCGCAGTGATCCCCACTGGTTCCGCCAATGTCTTCGTTCGCGCCCTTGGTTTCCCTAATACCCCGGTCGAGGCAGCGCACGTGTTGGCTCGGATGCTGGAGCGCAATACGCGTCGCACCGTCTCCTTAGGTGTGTGGAATGACAGATGGTTCGCGGTCAATGCCGGTTTCGGGTTAGACGCCGACGTGCTGGCTCGCGTGGACCGTGCTCGGGAGTTGGGCTTTGCAGCTACCCCGTTGCGCTATTTGGCCGTGGCCTTTCAGGCTTATCAGCGCGCCCGCATCCGCCCACCGCGCATTAGCGTGCGTGCGCGCTCGAGTTCGGGAGAAACCTTCGCGGCTGATGACGTACCCGTCATGTTCACCTCCAACACCAACCCGTGGACTTTCCTCGGCCCACTGCCCGTGGTGACCAATCCGCGCAACTCCTTCGACCAAGGACTTGGCCTATTCGGGGTGTCAGACCTTGGCGGTATTGATGGTCTCGTCGGTGTGCTCCACCTCTTCGGCGTGGACCACCGCCACTGGCTGAATAAAGTTACGGATGCCCGTACGCTGCACTTCGAGGATGCCGTCGAGGTGGATCTGGTGTGCCCGGAACCGCACCGTTTTCAGGCGGATGGGGAGTCGGAGGGCACTTTCACAGAAGTGCACCTGGAATCGGAAGCGGACGCATTGGAGGTATTCGCTCCCATCGACCCGACCCCGCCCACGCACCGCAGCATCCGCAGGATCCTGCGGGACCTCATTCGAATCAACTAGTTCTGGCGCCAGCTCGGCGGAGTCGTTGGTGCGCTACCCACTTGGTTGGCCGTGTCTTGTGCCTTCTGCGCTGCATCCTCGACGGCCTTTTCTTCTGAGCCGTCGATCTCCAGCGGTGAGAGCTGCGCGGTCTTCAACGTGATGTTGCGGCGCTGCACCTCGAAGGTGATGGAGCCGCCGTGCAGTTTTACGGATGTGGCCTGTGAAGGCAGGGGGAGCTGGCGGGTATCCAAGACCAAACCGAAAGCCTTCTTGAGGCGTTCATCATCGGTTCCGTAGACGCTCATACGAAATTCCGGGCCCACGAGGCGCAGCGTTACCGTCGCGGTGGACTTGGTGTTGTCTCCTGGTAGCGTGCCGGTGAGCTCAGCTTCGGCCGAGGGGCCGCCGGTGGGAGACATGTCATCGGGATTGGCAATGGACAGATCGGTAATGCCCAGCATGCGGCCTAAGGCCACACCGTCGAGGCTGATGCTGCGCGTGTAAGTCGACACCGGTGAGCCTTCCAGCTCGCCGCTGAAGAGCTGTTCGGGGCGGATCGTGATGTCGCGCAGAGTAGTCGAGGCATTGACCATCCCGAGCTTGGGAACCTCCACGTCAGAAGATTTAACCTCCAAGTAGGGGATCTCCTTGGTGAGCGCGCCCAGGGTGAAGGGGACGCCGCCGATATACACGTTCGGTGTGTTTTCCAGCTGGGAGCTGGCCTTCGCCTGCTGGGCCACGGTGTGTTCCGCATGCATCGCCACTGCTGAATCCGCCAGCCATGCGGTCAGGACCACTCCCGCGACGGCGGCAAGACGTACGAGGTTGCGGCTGAGGTAGATGACGGTCACCCCTCTATTACTACCGCACGTAGGGTGGGAAGCATGAATATAGAGACTAATACTGTGCCGCAGAATCTAGATCTCGCGCAGCGCGTGGAGGAACTTGCTGCAGCGGCCGAAACACACGATGGTGTTGCGCCTTTCTCAGAACAGTTTCTTATCGGGCTGCGGGATGACCGCCTGGGCCACCGCCATCTGCTCTCTATCGAGGGCGACGAGGTGCTCGGTGTGGCTGCCCTCGACGGGCAGACAGTGGAGCTCTTTGTCGGTGTGGAACACCGTGGGCGAGGGGTAGGGCAGGCGCTTGTCGACGCCCTCCCGGCATCCCCCCAGATCTGGGCGCATGGCAACCTCCCGGCCGCCCAGGCGCTGGCGAAACGTAATGAGATGGACGTCGTCAGGCGCCTGCTCGTCATGGCTATTGAGGGCCAGGACCTACGCGCAGCGGAGGAAGCGTCCGCAGCGGTCGACGGCCTAGAGATTCACACGTACACCGAGTCGGTGGAGCGCTTCGGACGTGAACATGTCGAGGCGGAATGGGTTCGCACCAACAACGAGTCTTTTTCCTGGCATCCGGAGCAAGGGGGCTGGGACCTGGAGCGTCTGCATCGCGGGATGGAAGCCGAATGGTTTGATCCCGCCGACGTGCTATTCCTGTGGGATTCGCACGGTGGTGCGCACAGTGCCCCAGCAATGGCCGGTTTCCACTGGCTGAAATGGCATGCCGAGGGCACCCCAGCCTTTGGTGAGGTCTATGTTGTGGGGCTGGGTGAGGACTACCGCGGGCGTGGGCTCGGTGGGCCACTGCTCACTGCGGGGCTGCAGCGCATGGTGGAAAAAGGCGCGGACAAGGTCATTTTATATGTCGAGGCGGACAACGATCCTGCAGTAAAGGCCTATGAGCGTTTGGGTTTCACCATTGCAGAGGAACACTGCGTCTGGGCGAAAAGTGACTAGCCTCACCGCCTTGTGGTACAAGTTCACCGATTGTTCATCTCTTGATCCCTGTGGGGTTAACCCACCAGATATAGCTTTACTTCCCGTGAGTTAATCGTGCCCGCCTTAAGAGGACGGCGGAGGGCGATTTACTCGGACAATCATTCTCTTGTATCCGCACCGGAAAGGTTTCCCGTGATCCGCAACTTCAAGCGCACTGCCGCTATCTTCGGCATCGTCGCCGCCACCTCCACCGCTCTCGTCGCTTGCTCCGAGTCCAACGACTCCGGCTCCGCTGAAGGCGGCTCCGAGGGCTCTGACGTCTCCGGCGAGCTCGTCGGTGACGGCGCGTCCTCCCAGCAGAATGCAATGTCTTACTTCCAGACCGCATTCTCTGAGGATCATCCGAACGCTTCCCTGTCCTACAACGCTTCCGGCTCCGGCGCTGGCGTTGAGGCCTTCACCAACGGCCAGGCCGACTTCGCTGGTTCCGACTCCGCTCTGAAGGAAGACGAAGGCGAGGTTGAGGCTGCTGCTGAGCGCTGTGGTGGCAACGAGGCATGGCACCTGCCGACCACCATCGGTCCGGTAGCTATCGCTTACAACCTCGAGGGTACCGAGATCAACCTCTCCACCGAGACCCTGGCCAAGATCTTCAAGGGTGACATCACCAAGTGGAACGACGAGGCAATCGCCGCTGACAACGAAGGCACCGACCTGCCGGACGAGGACATCACCGTCATCTTCCGCTCTGATGAGTCCGGTACCTCCGCCAACTTCCAGAAGTTCCTGAAGGCCGCTACCGGCGACTGGGACACCGAGGGCAAGCAGTTCCCGGATGCAGTTGGTGAGGGCGCCAACGGCTCCGCTGGTGTTGCTGACCAGGTTGCCAACATCAAGGGTGCTATCACCTACGTTGAGTCCGGTTTCGCTGACCAGAAGGAAGCAGACGGCGTTCAGAAGGCAAAGATCGACTTCGGCCACGGCCCGGTTGAGCTGAACACCGAGTCCGTCAACGTTGCTCTGGAGAACCTGGAGTTCAAGGAGACCGAGTCCGAGCACAACATGGTTGTTGACTCCGACGCTCTGTTCGCGTCTGACGACGAGGGCGCATACCCGCTCATCCTGACCACCTACAACATTGTTTGCTCCGCTGGTTACGATGAGGAGACCTCCGCTCTGGTTAAGGCCTTCTTCACCACCGTCCTGGATCACCAAGATGACCAGCTTGCTTCTCAGGGCTTCATCCCGGTTGAGGGTGCACACCTGGACAAGCTGAAGGCTGCTGTTGACGCTCTGCAGTAAGCGCTAGAGCTCAACAAAGCTAAATACTCTTCGCCCCCACTGCCGCACTCGAATCGCGCTTTGGGGGCGCAGGTATGTAACGACAAACTCCATTCTTAACGCTGAAAAGGATTAGAACGTCTCATGGCAGACAATAATCTCACCACGGCGCCCGAGCAGACGGAGCTTTCCGTCTCCGCTGCTGAGCGGCCTTCTACCGGCGGATCCGAAGAACTTACCAAGGCTAACTCCAGCAGCGGAGTTAAGCGCCCGGGTGACCGAGTCTTCGAATTCCTTTCTTCTGCTTCGGCCACGTTGATCACCGTCATGATTGCTGCCATTGCGGGCTTCTTGCTGTGGCGTGCCGTGCCAGCCCTGGGCGTCAACGACGGTGGCATCATGGGGTTCTTCACCTACGGTGGCCGTTGGGAGACTGGCGATACTTCCGCGATGAAGTTCGGTATCCCGACCATGTTCGGCACTACGGTTCTTATCTCCGTCTTCGCCCTGCTGCTGGCTATGCCGGTTGCACTGGCGATTGCCATCTTCCTGTCTAACTACGCGCCGGCACGTCTGGTCAAGCCGCTGGGCTTCCTCGTGGACATGCTCGCTGCAGTCCCGTCCATTGTTTATGGTCTGTGGGGCTGGCAGGTCCTCGGTCCAGCTCTCTCCGGTTTCTACTCGTGGCTGGAGTCCTGGGCTGGTGGGTTCTTCCTTTTCACCGTCTTTGATAACTCGCCGTCGTTTGCTACCGGCCGTAACCTCTTCACCGGTGGCATCGTGCTGGCCGTGATGATTCTTCCGATTATCGCCGCTACGGCACGTGAGGTCTTCGTCCAAACTCCTCCTGGTCAGATTGAGTCTGCCTTGGCGCTGGGCGCAACCCGCTGGGAAGTTATCCGCATGACGGTGCTCCCCTTCGGTATGTCCGGCTACATCGCCGGCTCCATGCTCGGTCTTGGACGTGCACTGGGTGAGACCATGGCTCTGTACATGGTTGTCTCCCCGCTCGTGGACTTCCGCTTCTCGCTCTTCGACGGCGGTACGACCTTCGCCATGGCCATCGCCTTGGCATCCGCAGAGTTCGGTAATGAGATGCGCGCAGGTGCCTACATCGCCGCCGGCCTCATGCTGTTCTTGCTGACCTTCGTGGTCAACGCCATTGCCCGCACCATCGTGAAGAAGAAGTAGGGAGGAGGACACAATGACTACTACTACAAACGCCAAGCCTGCCTCCGCAGGCGCTACCTTCCTTGATATTTCGGCTTCCCGAAAGGCCACCAACACCATTGCCACCGTCGTGGTATGGGTGGCCATGATTATCGCCATGATCCCTCTGGTTTGGGTTCTGTGGGAACTCTTTGCCCGCGGCAGCGGCATCATCTTCAGCGCCGATTGGTGGACCACGTCCCAGCGCGGTGTCATGAACAGCGTTGCGGGCGGCGGTGCTGCTCACGCCATCGTTGGTACCTTCGTCCAAACCGTCCTAGCCTCCATCATCTCCATCCCGATCGGTATCTTTACCGCTATCTACTTGGTGGAGTATTCCAAGGGCGGCTGGCTCGCCCGTACCACCACCTTCATGGTGGACATCCTGTCCGGTGTGCCGTCCATCGTTGCCGCGCTGTTTATCTTCGCTATGTGGATCACGCTCTTCGGCTTTGGCCGCTCCGGCTTCGCCGTGGCGCTTTCCTTGGTGCTGCTGATGATTCCGATCGTGGTTCGCAACACCGAAGAGATGCTCCGTGTTGTCCCGATGGACCTGCGTGAGGCCTCCTATGCACTGGGCGTTCCGAAGTGGAAGACCATTGCTCGCATCGTCCTGCCGACCGCCCTGTCCGGCATCGTTACCGGTATCATGCTCGCGGTTGCGCGTGTGATGGGTGAGTCTTCTCCGGTGCTGGTCCTTGTTGGTTCCTCCTCCATCATCAACTGGGACGCGTTCAAGGGCTCGCAGTCCTCGCTACCGCTGATGATGCTGGATATGTACAAGGCCGGCGCACAACCGGCTGTCCTGGATAAGCTCTGGGGTGCAGCGCTGACGCTGGTTATCCTTATCGCTGTCCTTAACATCGCGGCCCGTGTCATCTCCGCGAAGTTCTCGGTCAAGAAATAGATCGCCGTAACACTCGATTCCGCCATACATTCTTAAGAGGAGAAACTCCTAATGTCTAAGCTTGAGCTCAATGACGTGAACATTTACTACGGCGACTTCCACGCCGTGCAGAACGTCAACATGCAAATTCCGGCGAAGGCCGTGACCGCCTTTATCGGCCCTTCCGGCTGCGGTAAGTCCACCGTTCTGCGCACCTTGAACCGTATGCACGAGGTCATCCCCGGCGCCTATGTCAAGGGCGAGGTCCTCTTGGACGGCCAAGATATTTACGGCGCCAAGGTTGACCCGGTATCCGTTCGCAACACCATCGGCATGGTTTTCCAGAAGGCTAACCCGTTCCCCACGATGTCTATCGAGGACAACGTTGTTGCCGGCCTGAAGCTCTCCGGCGAGAAGAACAAGAAGAAACTGAAGGAAGTTGCCGAAAAGTCTCTGCGCGGCGCCAACCTCTGGGATGAGGTTAAGGACCGCCTGGATAAGCCGGGCGGCGGCCTGTCCGGTGGACAGCAGCAGCGTCTGTGCATCGCCCGTGCGATTGCCGTGGAACCGGAGGTCCTCCTCATGGACGAGCCGTGCTCGGCACTTGACCCGATTTCTACCCTGGCTGTTGAGGACCTCATCCACGAGCTGAAGGAAAACTTCACCATCGTTATCGTCACCCACAACATGCAGCAGGCAGCCCGTGTGTCCGATAAGACCGGTTTCTTCTCTCTAGAAGCCACCGGAAAGCCGGGCCACCTCGTCGAGTTTGATGACACCACCAAGATCTTCGAGAACCCCTCCAAGAAGGACACCGAGGATTACATCTCCGGCCGCTTTGGCTAAACACCGATAGCGCCATAGTGCCGAAAGCCGGCGCCCTCTCTCGACTGTTTAAGGTCTAGGAGTGGGCACCGGCTTTTGTGTTTTCAGGATGAGCTAGGTGTTACTAGCGGTGGATCGGCAGCTATTTCGAGCATGAGCCTCATCTAGTGATGGAACTGGCGCTCCAGCTCTGCCATGCGGGCCTCTAGCTCGGCTTCGCGTTGCTCCTGATCACGCTTGCGCATATAGCGGTCCGGGTCCAGGCCCGTTGCAAGATAAATAATGCGACCGGCAGCGGCGGCACAATGATCGGCGAAACGCTCGTAGTAACGCGATAGCTGCGAGGTTTCCACGGCCTGGCGCACTGTTCCTTTCCATTCCCGCTGGGTCAGCATGCGCAGCAGGTGATGGTTGATGTCATCGACGGCATCATCATCTTCGGTCAACCGAAGGGCTAGCTCCGGATCGCGGGTGATGAGGATGTCCTTGAGCCCCGCGGACATATCGAGAACGAGGCGCGCATATTCCTCGAAGTAGCCCATGATGTCTGCTGGTACCACTGGCTCGGGGTGGCGGCGGCGGGCACTCGTTGCAATGTGCTGGGACAGGCGGCCCATGCGATAAAAGTCTTCAACAATATAGATGGAAGAGATGACCTGGCGGAGATCCTTGGCCATCGGATTTTCCAAGGCTAGCAGGGAGACCGCGCGGTCTTCGCACCGCGAGCGCACCTCATCCAGTTCATCGCGCAGTGACACAGCCTCCTCAGCCGGTTGCAGGGAGGCCTTGATTAACGCCTGGGAGGCGAGGGCCATCAGCTTATGGACGGTCGTGCTCATGATGATGAGATCATGAGAAAAATTATCCAACTGTTCACGGTAAGCAGCGCGCATGCCACGTACTTTAGCTGAACTATTGGTCTAGTGCCTGTCGAACAACAAGTTTGAATAATCGCGGTTAGCCGCCGGAGTGCATAATCTCCGCGCCTTCCGGCACAGTGGCATCCTCCGGATCATCGAGCCAACCCTCGGGAAGGACTACCTTGGCGGGTGAGCCCTGGCGGCCGCGGGCACCATCGGCGTCGTCGGCAAGCGCAGGCGAGTCGGCCCACGGCGCCAGCAGTTCGCGCAGATCCTCCAAGGAATTGACGCGAGAAAGGCCCGCACGTACCTGGCCGCCCACGGGAAAACCACGCAGGTACCAGCCAATGTGCTTGCGAATATCGCGGCTGGCTTGAGCCTCGCCCTCATGCTGGGCTAGAAGCTCTGCGTGGCGGAGCATGATGCGCGTGACTTCGCCTAGCGTGGGCTCTTCCGGTACTGGTTCACCCCGCAGGTGGGCGGAGAGTTCCGCAAAAAGCCACGGGCGGCCCAAACAGCCGCGGCCCACCACGACGCCGTCACATCCAGTTTGCTCCATCATGTCGTGCGCATCGGTTGCCTTGAAGATATCGCCGTTGCCCAAGACTGGGATGCCTGTGTCTGCCAAGTGCTCCTTCAAGCGGGCGATTTCGCCCCAGTCGGCGTGACCGGAGTAGCGCTGGGCGGCGGTGCGCCCGTGCAAAGCAACTGCTGCGGCTCCTTCCGCCACAGCGATACGCCCGGCATCGAGGTGTGTCTTGTGCTCTTCATCAATGCCGACGCGCATCTTCACCGTGACTGGAATATCCGTGCCCTCAGTCGCCTTGACTGCGGCCGAGACGATGTTGCCAAACAGGCGGCGCTTATAAGGAAGGGCAGAACCCCCGCCGCGGCGCGTGACCTTGGGGACCGGGCAGCCAAAGTTCATATCGATGTGGTCCGCCAAGTTCTCATCCACGATCATCTTGGCAGCCTTGTAGGTGTACTCCGGATCGACGGTGTACAGCTGCAGCGAGCGGGGCTGTTCTTGGGGATCGAAGGTGGTCATGTGCAGGGTCTTGGGGTTGCGCTCGACCAAGGCGCGAGCGGTGACCATTTCGCACACGTAGAGCCCGGAGACAGTCCCGGTCTTTTCGATCTCTTGCTCACGGCACAGCACGCGAAAAGCCACGTTGGTCACGCCAGCCATGGGGGCGAGGACAACGGGGGAGTTGAGCTGGATTTTTCCGATTGCAAGAGTCACGCCGCCAATTGTGCGCGGAAAGAGCCTGGGGTGGCAAATTCTGATGAGGAAAGTGAGGTGTGCACACGGTTTGGGGCAGAGTGCGGTAAATTCGCCACTGATTCGCTAGTGTGGTGCATGTAACTAATAGGAAAGGACCGTAACGTAGGTCGTTTCTGCACATAAAAGGAGGACTAATGTCTGAGAGAATTGCATACGCGCCGTTTGAGAAGCTCGTGATGAGCGCTGACGAGGCCGCACAGTTCGTCAACCATGGTGATCGTGTGGGAATCTCCGGCTTTACCGGTGCTGGCTACCCCAAGGCCCTGCCGACCGCTATCGCGGAAAAGGCAAAGGCGGCCCACGAGGCGGGGGAGGAATTCAAGATCGACATCTTCTCCGGTGCCTCTACCGCCCCGGACTGCGATGGCGTCCTGGCTGAGGCAAACGCCATTCGCTTCCGCTCCCCATACAACTCTGATCCGGCATTGCGCGGCCGCTTCAACGATGGCTCCGCCCTCTACCAGGATGTTCACCTCTCACACTCTGGCCAGCAGGTGGAGGAAGGTTTCTACGGTGACTTCCAGGTAGCCATTATTGAGGCCGTGCGTATCGATGAGAAGGGAAATATCGTTCCCTCCTCCGCAGTAGGTAACAACCTCGAGTACATCGAGGCCGCCGACAAGATCATCATTGAGATCAATGAGTGGCAGTCCCTCAACCTCGAGGGCATGCACGATATCTACCGCATTGAGAAGCTGCCGAACCGTCAGCCGATCCCGATTACCAAGCCGGCTGACCGCGTTGGTACCACCTACATTGAGATCCCGGAAGAGAAGGTCGTGGCTGTAGTCAAGACCAACGCCCCGGACCGCAATGCTCCGTTCAAGGCCCCGGATGAGGTCTCTGAGAAGATCGCTGCGAACTTCATCGAGTTCCTCGAGGGCGAGGTTGCTGCCGGACGCCTGGAGTATGACAAGTTCATCATGCAGTCCGGTGTGGGCAACGTCCCGAACGCAGTGATGGCCGGCCTGCTGGATTCCAAGTTCGAAAACATTCAGGCCTACACCGAGGTTATCCAGGACGGCATGCTGGATCTTATCGACGCCGGCAAGATGACCGTCGCCTCTGCTACCTCCTTCGCCCTGTCCCCGGAGTATGCGGACAAGATGAACGCTGAGGCTGAGCGCTACGCCAAGCACATCATCCTGCGCCCGCAGCAGGTGTCCAACCACCCGGAGGTTATCCGCCGCGTTGGCCTGATCTCCTCCAACGGCATGATTGAGGGCGACATCTACGGCAATATCAACTCCACCAACGTCTCCGGCTCCCGCATCATGAACGGTACCGGCGGCTCGGGTGACTTCACCCGTAACGCCTACATCTCCACCTTCGTGTCCCCGTCGGTGGCAAAGGGCGGCGCTATTTCCGCCATCGTGCCTTTCGTGTCTCACACCGACCACACTGAGCACGACACCATGGTCATCATCACCGAGTATGGTGTTGCGGACCTGCGTGGCCTGGCTCCGAAGGAGCGCGTGGAGAAGGTTATCACCGTGGCGCACCCGGACTACCGTCCGCTGCTGGAGGAGTACTTCGAGCGTGCCAAGGCGAATAAGTTCCAGCACACCCCGCACGATCTGAAGACCGCTTTTGACTTCCAGGTGAACTTCATGGAGAAGGGTGACATGCGCGGCTAATTGCGCATCTCTGCTAGGTAGTGGCCCTTTCCGCTGGAGGTGAGGGCCATTTCGTTTTCTTTAGTGCGACCTACTAAGATGGTTGGGCGTTGGGCCTTTAGCTCAGTTGGTAGAGCTACGGACTTTTAATCCGCAGGTCGCGGGTTCGAGCCCCGCAGGGCCCACAAAAAGAGCCGCCTTCGGGCGGCTCTTTGAGGCTTAAGGGACATTTCGTGTGGATTTGCGGCGTGTCGCACTAAGGGACATTTCGTGTGGATTTAGGAGCGTCCGGCCCATCCTTTTCTTATGCCTAAGCTGGGGTTCCATTCGTTGTCGATGTGGGTATCGAATGTGGCAGGTCGCCCGTCTGGGTGGCCGCGTCGTTTAAGTTGTTCTTTTGCCCAGGCTGCGCGTGCGGCTTTTTCTCCTTGGCGTCCGAAGTCTTGTTGCTTGGCTAACTCCAGCGGCGCTACGGGGTCTTCGGTGTGGGTGTAGAGCCACCAGTCCATGGTGATGCGCTGGTGCTCATCGAACATGCCACGATGGTTTCC
>NZ_JASOLS010000070.1:0-411 GCF_030215295.1 Corynebacterium sp. UMB6689
CCCCACTTGTGAGCGTTGCTCGTCCACCATTCTTGACATGGAGGTGTAGGATACCAGGGCAGCCACCAAGAAGAAGATCCAAGGGAAGACTTGGGCGATGGCAGAAATCCGCTCAGCATTATCCCCGTATTCACTAATTCCTGATAAGGCACTGCGGTCATTGACCAGGTAAGTGGGGGCTTGGAGTTCTTCTAACTGCTTGGCTTGCTCGTCGAGGTCTTTAGTTTTTTGGTCGATTTCTTCCTTAGCCGATTGCATTTGCTCTTGACCTTGGGAGAGCTGGTCTTTCTCCTGGTTGAGCCGGTCTTGGTTGGCTTGGAATTGGCTAGCCACTTGACCCAAACCAGCTTCTTCTAGGCTCATGCCAGCGGGCAACTGACTCTTGATCCCTTGGACTTCTTGGTCCAAACG
>NZ_JASOLS010000071.1:0-410 GCF_030215295.1 Corynebacterium sp. UMB6689
ATCTGGACCCACGGTCACCCCTTGTGGCGCATCTTTACCAAGTTCGTACTTCGTTCCTTCTGGTGCTGTCGTTGGGTTGCCATCTTTATCACTGAAGGATGGTTGTTCTACTGGAACTTCTTCACCCGGGATGCCTGTCTTGTCCTTGTACTTAGGTTCAACAGTTTGACTTTGGTCGCTAACAGTTACTTTAGCGTTGACTGTATCGCTGGTTCCATCTGGATAAGTTACCTTAACAGGAACAGTAATTACGTCACCGTCTTTAGCGCCTTCTGGGACCTTAACGGTTAGACTGCCATCTGGTTTTACGGTCACGCCTTGTGGCGCATCTTTACCGAGTTCGTACTTGGTACCATTTGGCGCGGTAGTTGGGTTCCCGTCTTTGTCGGTGACGTTTGGTTGTTCTACTT
>NZ_JASOLS010000072.1:0-395 GCF_030215295.1 Corynebacterium sp. UMB6689
CCTGGTGATGAGTCTGATTTGCCGAAGATTTCGACGAATGCTGACTTTGCCAATGGTGCAACTGAGGTTGTTGCTGGTGCGCAGGTTGACGATACGGTGACCTATGAGAACTTGGTTCCGGGTAAGGAATACACCCTTAAGGCAGAGCTGATTTCCAAGGCTGATGGCAAGACTGTTCTGGGTGAGGGTGAAAAGACCTTTACTCCGGATGCTGCTAACGGCGAGGTTGTTGTTGAGATCATTGTTGATGAGTCTGTGACTAAGCCGGTTGAGGCTGCGGTTGCTTTCGAGGAGTTGACTTCTGTTGAGGTCAACAAGGATGGCGAGGAGACTCCGGATGCTGATTCGGAGAATCCGAATGACATTGCTGAGCACAAGGACATCAACGATAAGGA
>NZ_JASOLS010000073.1:0-394 GCF_030215295.1 Corynebacterium sp. UMB6689
CTCTCCCAATTTCTCCATCCGCGCAGCAAGAGCCCTATCCCGCTCCACCGCCGAATGCTGATAAATCATTACCGCACCAACGTCGCTATGGCCAGCACGCGCCATAAGGTCGGCGAGAGTTGCTCCCGCCCGCCCGTAAAGAGTTAGCCCGGTGTGACGTAGGTCGTGAAACCTATAGCCCGGATACCCCAGCTGAGTAACGGCCCGGTCATACCAAGCATGCATTGACTTATTAGCGAGAAAAGCCCCCGGCTTACCAGCCATGTGCACAACTAAGGCGTCCTTATCCTTGCTAACAAAGGTGTGCATGTGCTCTGTGACGCGCTTGGCACACTCAGCGGGAAGAGTAACGTCACGTTGAGCCGCGTCAGTCTTTGGCAGCCCCTCAATAAGC
>NZ_JASOLS010000074.1:0-380 GCF_030215295.1 Corynebacterium sp. UMB6689
TGAATATTATGATGAATTGGAAAAGTTTCAACGTGAACTTGATGAAGATTTCCAAAATCAAATTAAGCGCCAAGGTGAGACCCTAGAGGCTATCTATTGCCTGCTGTCCAATAGCCACAGTAAGACCGAAGTTATAAGTAACCTTGAGGCCTTGGGCATTGATTACTAGGTGGCTGCCATGATCTACACGACTACAGGAGTTAAGAACAACCAGCTAAAAGAATGCCCCTCTAATGGTAGTGACTTTGAAACCTTGGCCTATCTTTGCCAAAACAATATCAAACACCTAGAGGGTATTCAATCCAAGCCAGACGGTGACAAGCCCGTTCCTGATGAAATCAAGCTTAATAACTGTCTTTACTTCTTTAGTGGCCAAATTC
>NZ_JASOLS010000075.1:0-373 GCF_030215295.1 Corynebacterium sp. UMB6689
TAAGGGATATTGCTTCTAAGCGATTCAATCGACTTAATGCAGAAGGAACGACATCAACTACTGAAGAAGGTGCATCTTTCCATTGGCAAGAGAATGATTTAAAAGAATATCACGAAATCCTAATGAGCTATTCTGATAAGCCGGATTATAAGGCTAAGGGAATAGCTCGTTTTATATAGGTGGTGATCTTTATGATATATAACGATCGCGTCACTTTGCTAAAGGATAAAGTTACTGCAGGTGTGTTAGGTGATGAAGTAGTCGAAACCGAAGAGATCGAAGTTCCTTGTCAGCGTAGTCGATTAAGTCATGATGAACAAATGGGGTTATTTGGGCAATATAATCTGTCTAGCTTTAAACTACATCTGCAAGG
>NZ_JASOLS010000076.1:0-371 GCF_030215295.1 Corynebacterium sp. UMB6689
AGCCAATGGATTGATTGCCGTTGCCGGTGTTTTAGTAGCCAACAGCAATGGTTATGCAGATATCTCCATGGGGAGTGGGACTGTGGTGATTGGCTTAGCCGCCATCATTATTGGTGAAGTTCTCTTCCCTAATGTTAGCCTGTCCATGCGTTTAGCTACCATCGTAGCTGGTTCTATTGTCTACCGTTTACTCCTAGGTCTTGTTCTCATGCTGAAATTTGAAGCCAATGACTTTAAACTCTTCTCAGCGATCATCGTGGGTCTTTGCTTGGCTATTCCAACGATTAGAAGCAAAATGGGAAGCGGCCGGACCAAGAATATTCGCAGTAAGGAGGCTTAATCATGAGTCAAGTATTAAAGCTTAACAACAT
>NZ_JASOLS010000077.1:0-370 GCF_030215295.1 Corynebacterium sp. UMB6689
TCGATACGATCTCTTCTCTTGCCCCGCTGTGAGACGCGCCCCGCCCCCGCGTCCGTGTCCAAGTTAAGGAGGAAAGTCAGATCAGGCGCTACCCCGCCGCTTGCCCAATCACTAAGCCCCCTGATTGCTTTCATGCCGAGGCCGCGCCCCGCGCCCTGATACGCCACCGACGAATCCGAAAACCGATCACAGATCACAACCTTGCCCGCCGCGAGCGCAGGCGCTATTACCCTTGCTACGTGGTGTGCGCGATCTGCCGCGTAAAGCAGCGCCTCCGTTTTAGCGTCTACTTCTCCCCCATGCATTACTAGCGCGCGTATGCTCTCACCCAGGGCTGTGCCGCCCGGTTCGCGCGTAAGCAGCACATCCA
>NZ_JASOLS010000078.1:0-369 GCF_030215295.1 Corynebacterium sp. UMB6689
TGCTTACTTTGGCTGAGCCAAAGGGATTCTTTTTTACATAATTTATACAGACAAGTGATAGCGATTTTTCAAAAATATACAGTCTTTATACATACACAGAAAGCTTGATATAACAATACTATACATAAATTTATACGCGCTTATTACATACAAATTAAGTACTAAACAGATACGTTTTCTGTATTAAATACATACAGATTATTCAGTAAATTTTAGGCAATTTCCTTATATTTTTGTCGATTTCAGAAGTATGACAAGTGATAGCAATTTCAAAATTTTGTCCTACTTTTGGCAACTTCAAAATGCTGATATAACAATGTTTTAATAGCTAAATTTTTATTTGTAGGACAATATGCTTTAAAAAGTAGT
>NZ_JASOLS010000079.1:0-369 GCF_030215295.1 Corynebacterium sp. UMB6689
GTGTTATCGGCGTAGGCTTTGGCGAGTTTCTGGGGGTCGCCTGTCCACCATGCTTCCCACCGGCGCATGTCAGCCAATGGGGTTGCCCACGCGGTGGGAGGCCATTGCGTGTTGTTTGCGGGCAATGCCATGGGTGGCCCCTTTCATTGGGTGTGTAGAGTGCGTTCGATTGTGGGTCGCCAGAGGCGTTCGGTGGTTGTGAGCGCGTAGCGGGCGGCGTCGAGGCTGTGGTCGGCTGTTTTGATGGGTTTATCGGTTCCGGCAAGTTGTGCTTTCGGGTCCCATGAGTATCCGGGTGCTTCGGCTATAAACCCGGTGCAACGGTCGCTGACATGGAGCCAACCGGAGGCTAAGCCGTTAGCGGTGAGG